>CAZHML010000015.1:15380-42859 GCA_964533745.1 uncultured Microbacterium sp. | reverse complement strand
GACGAAGGAGATCGACGAGGCCTTCCGCTGGTCGGTGGAGAACCAGAACCTGCAGCGCAAGGCGCAGATCATCGTCGACTACTACCGCGGCGACGATCCGCTCAAGCGCAAGGTCGCCTCGACGCTGCTGGAGTCGTTCCTGTTCTACTCGGGCTTCTACCTGCCGATCCACTGGTCCTCGAAGGCGAAGCTGACCAACACCGCCGACCTCATCCGGCTCATCATCCGCGACGAGGCCGTGCACGGCTACTACATCGGATACAAGTACCAGCGGGGGCTGGAGCGGGTCGACGAGGCGCGGCGCGAGGAGCTGAAGGACTACACCTTCTCGCTGCTGTACGAGCTGTACGACAACGAGGTGCAGTACACCCAGGACCTCTACGACGGCGTGGGCCTGGCCGAGGACGTGAAGAAGTTCCTGCACTACAACGCCAACAAGGCGCTCATGAACCTCGGCTACGAGGCGATGTTCCCCGCGACTGTCACGAACGTGAACCCGGCGATCCTCTCGGCGCTCTCGCCGAATGCCGACGAGAACCACGACTTCTTCTCGGGCTCCGGTTCGTCGTACGTGATCGGCAAGGCCGAGGCCACCGAGGACGAGGACTGGGACTTCTAGAAGCGCCACCTATCCACAGGCCGGGTTTCACGCGATGCACCGGGGTAGAATGTGTATGACTTACGATTTTTATACACATGGAGGTTGGTGTGCGCACGAACATCAATATCGATGACGACCTGCTCTCCGCCGCGCAGGCCGCGAGTGGTGCCCTGACCAAGAAGGAGACCGTGCATCGGGGACTTGAGCTTCTTGTACGGCTGGAGAGGCAGCGCGGTCTTCGCGAGTTGCGGGGTGCGCTTGAGTGGGACGATGATCTGACGCGAATGCGTGCTTCGTGATCGTCGTCGATTCGAGCGTCTGGGTCGACTACTTCAATGGGCGAGCAACTGCCGAGACCGATCGGCTCGATGCCACCCTGGGGGCGGAACCGGTCGCCATCGGCGACATCATCCTGGCCGAGGTCTTGCAGGGGTTTCGCCAGGAGCATGACGCGAAACGGGCGGAATCGATGCTGACGGCGCTTTTCGTCTTCGAGATGCTCGGAGCCCGCCGGGCGGTCGATGCGGCCGCGCTCTATCGGCGACTGCGCCGTCAAGGAACGACTATCCGCAAGACCACGGATGTCCTGATCGCCTCCTACTGCATTACCGAAGGTCACCGGCTCCTGACATCCGATCGTGACTTCGATCCCTTCACTCGGGAGTGGGGCTTGCTGCGGGCGTGACCCGCACTTAGCGATACCTGGGTCGCATTGCGACGAGGGATGCCTGAAAGGCATCGATTCCATCGTTTATTGATATTTGAGTTGCATGACGCCACCTCCTTACGCTGGAGATACCCCGTCGGCATCGGCGGGCCCGCACCCAGGAGGATGTCCATGAAACCCGCAAAGACCAAGCTGCTGAGGAGATCAGCAGCGTTCATCGCGCTTGCCACCGCGGGCGCGCTCGTTATGAGCGCCTGCACAGCCAGCGAACCCGAGGAGCCCGAAGGCCCCAAGGTCCTGACCGTCGCATCGTCGGCGTCGGTGACCACCTGGGACCCGGTGCGCTCGTTCTCGACCGAGGCCTTCTACATCGGCAACATCTACGAGACGTTGCTCAAGCGCAACCCCGAGGGCTCCGCTCAGGAGTTCAGCCCAGGCCTGGCCAAGTCGTGGAGCGCCAGCGCTGACGGCCTGACCTGGACCTTCATCCTGCAGGACAACGCCACGTTCCACAGCGGCGCTCCGGTTGACGCGGCCGCCGTCAAGGCGAGCGTCGAGGCGGCTGTCGAGTGGGGCGACGGTGGGTTCATCTGGGATCCGCTGGAGTCCGTCGACACGCCGGACGCCAAGACCGTCGTGTTCAACCTGACCTACGCAGCTCCGATCGACCTGATCGCCGCGGCCACCTACGCCGCGTGGATCGTCGAGCCCTCGGCGCTTGCCCTTGCGAAGGACAACGACGAGTACTTCGCAGCCGGCATCGACGCGGGCACGGGTCCGTTCACGATCGAGTCCTACAAGGCCGGCGAGCAGGTTGTGCTCAAGGCCGCCGAGAACTACTGGAACGCTGACGGCAAGCCCTACTACGACACCGTCATCGTCGAGATCACGCCGGACGCGATCACCGCTCAGCAGAAGCTGACCGCGGGCGAGGTGGACATTGCCACCAACATCCCGCTGGAGAACGTCCACTCCGTGGCCCAGCAGCTCGGTGGCGAGGTCCGTACGGCGAACTCGCCGTACAACTTCGTCGGATTCTTCAACACCCTGAAGGCTCCGCTGGATAACGTCAAGGTTCGCCAGGCGCTCAGCTACGCGATTCCCTACCAGGACATCATCGAGGTCGGTGCCTACGGTTACGGCTCGCAGTCTCGTGGTCCTGCTCCGAAGGGTATCTTCCCCTACTCGGACAGCGTCGGTCAGTACACCTATGACCTGGACAAGGCCAAGGCGCTGCTCGCCGAGGCCGGGTACCCGGATGGCGGTTTCTCGCTGGAGCTCACCTACTCGGCTGAGAACCCGAACTCCTCGCGTTTCTCGCCGCTGATCAAGGACTCGTTTGCCAAGATCGGTGTCGACGTGACCGTCAACGGCATCCTCTGGGCCGACCAGTGGCTGAAGGCTCGTGGCCCGGCGGACGCTCCCGACCGCAAGGCTGAGCTGCTCAAGGCGCAGGACATGTTCATCGTTCTGTACTGGCCGACCTACAGCGACGCCGGCGTGGACAACCTGCCCGAGCTGTTCCGCTCGTGGGATGGCGAGCGTCGTCCGTTCTTCAACCTGAGCTACTGGAACAACCCCACCTACGACACGCTCGTCGGTGAGGCCCAGGTCCTCAGCGGTAGCAACCGTGCTGCCGCGCAGGCGAAGTACACCGAGGCGATGAACATTCTCGTCGACCAGGCTCCGGGCTTCTTCCTGTACGACCAGCAGGCCGTGCAGATCGTCCTTCCTGGGTTCGAGATCGCGCCGTTCAACGAGAACTACCCGTTCACCACGTTCTTCGCTTCCATCAAGCCGAAGGCGTAACCCGATAGAAAGGTCTCGGGGGCCGGTACCGCATCGGCCCCCGGGACCTTTTCTACCTTGAGGAGAACACCGTCATGTGGCGTTTCGTTGCGTCGCGCCTGGGCAGCGCCGTGCTCGTGCTGCTCGTGCTCACGGTCGTCGTGTTCCTGCTCACTCGTATTCTTCCCGCCGACCCTGCGGAAGTGTATGCGGGGCCGAAAGCGCGACCGGAGCAGATCGAGGAGATCCGCCAGCGCTTGGGACTTGACCGGCCGCTCATCGTGCAGTACTTCTCGAGCCTGTTCGGTCTCGTCACCGGTGATTGGGGCGTGTCCCTCACGACGCGCCAGCCCGTGCTGCAAGAGTTCGCAGACCGGATGCCCGCCACCCTCGAGCTCCTCTTCGCCGCCATCGTCTTCGCCCTCGTGGTCGGAGCTGCGATCGGCGTCATGGCAACCCGCAAGCCCGGCGGCATCGCCGACGGCATCGTCCGCTTCTTCGCCATCAGCGGCATCTCCATGCCCGCCTTCTGGCTCGGCCTGCTGCTACAGATCGGCTTCGTCAACCAGCTCGGGCTTCTTCCCGCGACGGGGCAGTTCAGTACCAAACTCCTTCGGGCGAATCCGATCACACCGGTGACGAATTTCCCCCTCCTCGACAGCTTCCTCACCGGCAACTGGGTGATGTGGACCGACGGTATGGCCCACCTCATCCTGCCGATGATCACCCTCGCCGCCTACCCGATGGGCTTGATCGCCCGCATGACACGCGCCTCGATGCTCGAGGTGCAGAGCCAGGACTACGTGTTCACCGCCCGGGCCTATGGTCTGAAGGAGCGGATGATCCGCTGGCGTCTGGCCCTCAAGAACGCGATCCCGCCGACCCTCACGGTGACCGGCCTGTCTGCTGCTTACGCGCTCACCGGCACCTTCTTCGTCGAAGTCGTCTTCAACTGGCCCGGGATCGGCTTCTTCGCGGTGCAGGCCATGACCCGTTCTGACTTCCCGGTGATCATCGTGATCACGCTCCTCGGGGCGACCGGCTATCTCATCGCCAACTTCATCGTCGACGTCGCTCAGGCCAAGATCGATCCTCGCGTACGCCTCGGAGAGGAGGGCGCGGCATGACCGCTCCGCTGACGACCTCGTCGAAGCTCCCCGATTTCGTACCCAGCGAGCAGGGCATCTTCGCGCGCACCCGGCGCGTCTTCCGGAAGGACCTCCTGGCCCTGTTCGGTGCCCTGCTGATCCTGCTGGTGCTGGTCCTCGCCGTTTTCGGCCAATGGATCGCGCCCTTCCCGCTAGAGGGGATGGGTCAGGCCAACGTCCCCCAGCGGCACCTTCCGCCGAGCGCCGTGAACTGGTTCGGCACCGATCACCTCGGTCGCGATGTGCTCAGTCGCATCATCATGGGCGCCCAACCCGCGCTCACGGTCGCCCTCAGCGTCGTCGGCCTCGCCGCTCTCATCGGTATCCCGCTCGGTGCGATCGCCGGCTACCGCGGCGGGTGGCTGGACAACCTGCTCATGCGCGTCACCGAGGTCTTCCAGGCCTTCCCGCCGCTGCTGCTCGCGATGGTCGTCGTCTCGGTGCTCGGCCCGAGCCTGATGAACGCCGGGATCGCCCTGGCGATCTCGTGGTGGCCCTGGTACGCGCGACTCATCCGGGCCGAGGCGCGCTCCCTTCGCGAGCGCTCCTACGTCGAGGCTGCGCGCTCGAGCGGCGTGCCGGTGTGGCGCATCATCCCTCGTCACATCCTGCGCAATGCCCTGACCCCCGTGCTCGTGCAGGCCACCGTCGACATCGGCACCGTGGTGCTCGCCGCCGGATCCCTCGCCTTCATCGGCCTGGGCGCTCAGCCGCCGGAGCCGGACTGGGGCCTCATGATCGCCGAGGGCCGCGGTTCGGTCTTCCAAGCGTGGTGGGTTGCCACCTTCCCCGGCCTTGCGATCTTCATCACGGTGCTCGGATTCAACCTGCTGGGCGATTCGATGCGGGACCTCCTTGACCCGAGGCAGGTGAAGCGATGAACCAGCTGCTGACCATCGAGGACCTGACCCTTGAGTTCTATGAGCGCGGTGAGCTGACCAACCGCCCGCTGCGGGGCGTCTCACTCGAGATCCGCCAGGGCGAGATCCTCGGCGTCGTCGGCGAGACCGGATGCGGCAAGAGCCTCACCGGGCTCGCGACCCTGGGGCTGCTTCCCCGTGGCTCCCGGCCCTCCGGTCGCATCGTGATCGATGGCGAGGAGCAGAGGCTCGGCGTCCCCTCGCCGCTGCGCGGTCGCTCGATCTCGATCGTCTTCCAGAATCCGGGCACGGCATTCAACCCCGTGTTCACGCTCGGTACTCAGATGGAGGATGTGCTCAAGGAGCACCGCGACCTCGACAAGAAGGAGCGTCGCGAGCGCGTGCTGCACTATCTCGGGCAGGTCGGTCTACCCGACCCGGAGCGGGTGTACCACAGCTACGCGCATGAGCTCTCGGGCGGGATGCTCCAGCGCGCGATGATCGCGATGGCACTCGTCTGCGAACCGCGCCTGCTGATCCTCGACGAGCCGACGACGGCGCTGGATGTCACCGTCGCAAAGCAGATCCTCGAGCTCGTGCTTTCGCTGCGCGATCAGTTCGGGTTCGGCGTGATGCTCATCACGCACAACCTCGGTGTGGTCCGCGAGATCTGCGATCGGGTGGCTGTGCTCTACGCCGGCCGGGTGATCGAGACCGGTACGACCGCGCAGGTTCTCTCGGCACCGGCGCATCCCTACACGCGCGGACTCATGAACGCACTGCCGGCGCGCCACCACCGCGGCGAGCGGCTGGAGGCGATCTCGGGTCAGGTGCCCGCGCGCCTGGTCGAAGTGGTCGGCTGCGTCTTCGCCGAGCGGTGTCCGGTCGCCTTCGACCGCTGCCTCGTCGAGGATCCCATGCCGCGGCCCGTATCGGCCGGCTCCGAGCACTCGGCCGCCTGCCTGCGGGTCGGAGAGGGGAGCGCTGCCGCATGAGCGTTGTCCTTGATGTCGAGAACATGGTGAAGGTCTTCCGCGCGCGCGGACGCGAGGTGCGCGCCGTCGACGACGTGAGTTTCCAGGTGACCGAGGGCAAGACCTTCGGCCTGGTGGGAGAGTCGGGATCCGGAAAATCCACGGTCGCGCGCTGCGCGCTGCGTCTGATCAAGCCGACCTCGGGCGTGAGCCGGGTCGAGGGCCAGGATCTTGCCACGCTCAGCCGCGGGCAGCTGCGCGAGAAGCGCCGCGTCTTCGGCATCGTCTTCCAGAACCCGGTGGCGGCGCTGAACCCCCGCATGACGATCCGGGATTCGATCTCGGAGCCCCTGCGCACGCACACGCGGATGGGCAAGCGCGAACTCGACGCCCGCGTGGCCGAGCTCCTCGACGAGGTGGGTCTTGCCCGCAGCCATGCTGCGCGTCTGCCGCACCAGCTCTCGGGCGGTCAGTGCCAGCGCGTGGGCATCGCTCGGGCGCTGACTCTGCGCCCGAAGCTGCTGGTGCTCGACGAGCCGACGAGCGCGCTGGATGTCTCGGTGCAGGCGCAGGTGCTGAACCTGCTGCAGCAGTTGCGGACGGAGTACGGGCTCAGCTATCTGCTGATCTCGCACGATCTGGATGTGGTGCGGTACATGAGTGAGGATGCCGGGGTGATGCGGCGCGGGCAGCTCGTCGAGTCCGGGCCTACCGATGTCGTGCTCGTCTCCCCGAAAGAGGAGTACACGCGCCAGTTGTTGGAATCCATGCCCAAGACCCCGGGGGCAGTGATATGAGGGACGCGGTTGCAGTGACGGTGAATGCAGAGACCATGAGCGGTTCGATGGCTTTCGGCACGGTTCCGGCGATCCGCCGGACGGCGCTGGGCCTGACCGCTTCGCCGACCCTGGATAGCTGGCAGGGGGCTCCCGACAATCGCTGGGTGTTCCGCAATGTCGAGGAGACGATCCCCTCGGCGCGAGTGTCGCAGCGGCCGGCGGCGCAGATCCCGACCTCGCTCGGCCTCGGCGCTCTTTCGAGTATCGCGTCGCTGGAGGCGCGCCTGGAGGAGACGTACACGGATGCCCTGGTCGTCGAACATGGCGGCCGGGTGATCGCCGAATACTACGCGCCGGGATTCGAGCCGGATCAGACCCACCTGCTGATGAGCGTGTCGAAGTCCCTGTGCGCGATCGTGGTCGGATCCCTCTGCGACGAGGGGCTGATCGATCCCGCTCAGCGCCTGGATCACTACATCCCGGCGCTCGCAGGCAGCGCCTACGGCGATGCGACCATCGAGCAGATGATGGACATGACTGCCGCTGCCGACTACAGCGAAGAGTACAACGACCCGAACTCCGAAGTGCAGCTGCAGGACCGCGCGGGCGGGTGGCGGCCGACCAGGCCCGGGGATCCGGGGGACACCTACGAGTTCTTGACCACGCTGCAGCGCAGCCAGCCGCACGGAGAGGTGTTCCAGTACTCTTCGGCGACGACGGATGCCTTGGGGTGGCTCATCGAAGAGGTCACCGGCCAGCGCTACGCCGAAGTGCTCTCGGAGCGCCTGTGGAGCAAGCTGGGAGCCGACCAGGAGGCACGGATCTCGATCGACCGCGGCGGCGGTGCGATCGCGAACGGCGGCGTCTCGTGCACGGCGCGCGATCTCGCCCTGGTCGGGCGACTGATGCTCGACGGCGGCGTTGCCGCCGAGGGCCGGGTCGTCTCGGAGGAGTGGGTCGCGGCCACCCTGGCGGGTGGCGACCCCGAGAAGTGGCAGAGCCTCAAGCGGTCCATGTATCCGAACGGCTCCTACCGCAACCAGTGGTGGGCGACCGGCAACGAACGCGGCAACGTCTTCGCCATCGGCATCTACGGACAGTACGTGTGGCTCGATCCTGTCTCGGATACCGTGATCGTGCGATTCTCCAGTGCCCCGGACCCGGTGACGCTGGCCGCAGCGAAGACCTATGAGGATCTCTTCTTCGAGATCACCGCGGCGGTCGAGGATTCGGGTCGCTGAGCGCGCCGAGACGCTGAGCGCGCCGAGACGCTGAGCGCGCCGAGACGCTGAGCGGCGGCCCGGTCCCTGAGCGGCGGCCCGGTCCCTGAGCTCGTCGAAGGGTCCGGGCGGCAGGGTGCCGTCAGTCCTCGGTCATCCGGTTCTGCGGATAGAGCTCACCGATGAAGGCGCTCATCTCGTCGAGCATCTCGACGATCTGCGCCGCCGCGAAGTGCAGCGGCTCCCAGACGCCGAACAGGGTGATGATGAGGTCGCGATTGCGCGCGTGGATGGGAATGCTCTGCAGGCCGTAGTGCGAGTCATCCGAGAGTACGCAGACCCCGCGGCCCGCGGCCGCGAGAGCCTGGGCCGTGATCGGTGACTCCGTCTCGGCGGCCGCACTGTAGGTGAGCCCGTCCGCGGCGACGGCTGAGTCGAACATCTGGCGCACATTGTGCGCGGTGCTGACGGTGATCAGCGGCTCCTCGACGAGTTCGGCGATCGACACGGTCCCACGGCCTGCGAAGCGGTGTCCATCGGGCACTTGCGCCCACAGGTAGGCATGCCCGATCACTCGGTGACTGAGCGAAGGCGGCGGGATGCGCGTGCCGACGGCGAAGTCGGCATCGCCGGCGATCAGGCGCGGGTAGACCCGCTCGGGCGTTGCCTCGATCACGTTGCGCAGGCGCCCGTCGGCTCCCGCTCTCACGATGTAGGGCGCGATGATATCGGCGACGGTCGTGGTGGCAGAGACCACGGTGAGATCCGAGACCTTGCCCTTCGCGATCATCGACGCGGTGAACTCGGCCTGCGTGGCGCGCAGCAGGAGATCCTGTGCCACGGGCAGGAAGTTACGACCGGCGGCGGTGGGCGTCAGACCCCGCGGCGTGCGCTCGAACAGCGTGAAGCCCAGTTCGGTTTCGAGGCGTCGGATCTGCCGGCTCAGTGACGGCTGCGCGACGCGCACGGCGGCGGCGGCGGCGTGCAACGAGCCGTACTCGCAGACCGCGGCGAAGTAGCCGAGCAGTCGCAGTTCCATGATCCCCTCTCCGTCTCGCGCCTGCGGGGATGCCTCTGCGATGGCATCGATCGGCGATGACGTGATGCAGAGGGCTTGCTGCCAGCGTATGAGACTGGGGGATAACGCGCAAATACCGGTTCGCGGGTACTTTGATGCCTTGCAGGCATCAAATAAACCGGGTCTGCTGCACGGATAGGTGACAGGTTGTAGTCACGCCGCCGGTGCGACGGCCGCGTTCATGTACCGGCTGAACAACTACCTGACTGACTGACCACAGCAGCGTCCCTCACCAAGGAGGATGCGGCGGGTGCCCCGCAACACGGAGGCACCCGCCGCACTCGCACTCGCACACATGACCTCAGCGGGAGTGTCGTCGTACGCTCATGAGTATGGAAGTCAACAAGGCGCGTGCCTTCCTCGCCGTCGCCGAGGAGCTGCACTTCGGTCGTGCCGCCGCACGCCTGCATATCGCGCAGCCGCCGCTGAGCAGGACGATCCGCGCGCTCGAGGTCGAGCTCGGTGCGCAGCTGTTCGAACGCAGTCCGCGCAGAGTCTCGCTGACACCCGTGGGGGAGGCCCTCGTCGAACCGGCGCGCGAGCTGGTGATGCAGTCCGAGCGCATGGCGGACTTCGTGCGCCGCGTGCAACAGGGCGAGACCGGCCGAGTACGCCTGGGCTTTGCGGGGGCATCGGTGAACTCGATCGTCAGTGCCCTGGCGCGGCGCGTTCGTGCGGTTGCGCCGGACCTGACCGTCGCCCTCTACGGCGCGCAGCTCTCGCAGCCGGGTCTGGAACGGCTGCTGTCGGGTGCGCTGGACGCGGTCGTAGGCCGCTGGGATGTGCTTCCCGCGGATGTGGATTCCTGCGTGGTCGCCAGGGAGGAGCTGCTGATCGCCGTCGCCGGGGGTCATCGGCTGGCATCCGCTGCCTCCGTCAGCGCAGACGACGTCGCCGCCGAATCATGGATCGTGCTGCCCGGCGGCGGCGGGGCCACGCTGTCGACACGCCTGAACGAACTCGCGCGGCGCGGCCGGTTCGTGCCGCGCGTCATCGACACGGCAGTCGACTCGGCGACGCAACTGCTCATGGTCGACGCGGGACATGCCATCGCTCTGACGTTCTCGGGCGTGCGGGAGAACATCCCCGTCCACACCGTGGCCTTTCTCCCCATCGAACCCAGCCTCGGCGTGGTCGAGGTAAGGCTGGCCTGGCGGCGGGCGGACGTGAGTCCGGCTCTGCGCGCCCTGATCGAGATCGCGGGCGCGTTCACTCCCGCACTCGATACCTAGAGGGTATTTATGGCTCGCAATATAAGTACTTCACAATCATCGTCGCCTTGGAGAGACTGACGGCTATGGTTCTGCCCCTCGACGGCATCGTGGTTGCCGACTTCAGTCGCGTGCTGGCGGGTCCCTATGCCACGACGATGCTGGCGGACCTCGGGGCGCGGGTCATCAAGGTCGAGCGGCCAGGGGCGGGGGATGACACCCGGACGTGGGGTCCTCCGTGGACCCAGAACAGCACGTCCTACTTCGAATCCGCGAACCGCAGCAAGGAGTCCTTGACGCTCGACCTCGCCGATCTCGCTGACCGAGAACTCGCCCGAGAACTTGCGCGCCGCGCGGACGTGCTCGTGGAGAACTTCCGGCCGGGAACCCTGGACCGCTTCGAACTCGGCTTCGAGCAGCTCAGCTCGGTCAACCCCGGCCTGGTGTACTGCTCGATCACGGGCTTCGGCGGCGACGGCGGAGCGCACCTGCCCGGCTACGACTTTCTCGTGCAGGCGGTGGGCGGCCTGATGTCGATCACGGGTGATCCGGATGCGGCAGGCGGCGTCCCTACGAAGGTCGGCGTGGCACTGGTCGATATTCTCACCGCCAAGGATGCGACCGTCGGGGTCCTCGCCGCGCTGCGCGTCCGCGATGTGACCGGGCGCGGCCAGCGCGTCGAGGTCAACCTGCTCTCAAGCCTCCTGGCGGCCCTGGCCAACCAGGCCTCGTCGTATCTCGCGACCGGTGCTGCCCCGAGTCGCCTGGGCAGCGTGCACCCCTCGATCGCCCCCTACGAGATGCTGTTCTGCGACGACGGTCCGATCGTGATCGCCTGCGGCAACGACGGGCAGTTCCGCAGGCTCGCCGCGCTGCTCGGCGACGAGTCCCTCGCCGACGACGAGCGCTTCGCGACCAACAGCGCGCGTGTTCACAACCGGCCCGCCCTCGTCGCCGCGCTGGGCGCACTTCTGTCTCGCGACACCGCCGAGGCGTGGGCGACGAAGCTGCTCGCCGTCGGCGTGCCCGCCGGCAGGGTCGGCTCCGTTGCCGACGGATTCGCGCTGGCGACCTCGCTCGGGCTCGACCCCCTCGTCGAGGTCGGCGCAGACGCGCCCGCGCAGGTGCGGCATCCGATCACCTATTCGGACACGCCCATCCGCCACTACGGCCCGCCCCCGAAGCTGGGGGAGCACAGCCAGTCCCTTCGCGACTGGCTCACACAGGAGGAATCACGATGAGCCACTTCGATCCGACGAAACTCCCCGCGCTGGATCCCGCTGATCCGGCGGGCCTGGACGATCTGCTCAGCGACGATGAGAAGGAGATCCGCGGCGCGGTCCGGCAGACGCTGGACACGATCGCCGAGCCGTACATCGCCGAGTGGTTCGAGCAGGGCGGGATCCCGAACATCCGCGAACTGGCCATGCAGCTCGGATCCCTCGGCGTGCTCGGCATGCACCTGGAAGGATACGGCTGCGCCGGCATGACCGCTGTCGAGTACGGCCTGGCGTGCCTGGAGATAGAGGCGACCGACTCGGGGCTGCGCTCGCTGGTGTCGGTGCAGGGGTCGCTGGCGATGTTCGCCATCTGGCGCTGGGGCTCCGAGGAGCAGAAGCAGGAGTGGCTGCCGCGGATGGCGGCAGGGGAAGCGATCGGATGCTTCGGACTCACCGAGCCCGATGTCGGATCCGACCCCGCGGCCATGCAGACGCGCGCCCGCCGCGAAGGCCCCGACTGGATCCTCGACGGCCGCAAGATGTGGATCTCCAACGCCCCGTACGCCGACGTCGCCGTGGTCTGGGCGAACACGGACGAGGGTATCCGCGGGTTCGTGGTGCCCACCGACGCCCCCGGGTTCTCCGCCCCCGAGATCACGCACAAGCTCTCCCTGCGCGCCTCGTCCACGGGCGAGCTCGTGCTCGACGGCGTGCGCTTGCCCGCATCAGCGATGCTGCCCGAGGCGCGCGGGCTGAAGGGCCCGCTGTCGTGCCTGAACGAGGCGCGTTACGGGATCATCTGGGGCGCGCTGGGCGCGGCCCGCTCGAGCCTCGAGACCGCTCGCACCTACGCGCGTGACCGCGTGCAGTTCGGCAGGCCCATCGGTGCCTTCCAGCTCACCCAGCAGAAACTCGTCGACATGTCCCTCGAGTATACGAAGGGGTACCTCCTGGCACTGCACTTCGGTCGCCGCAAGGATGCGAATCAGCTGCGCCCCGAGCAGGTGTCGATCGGCAAGCTCAACAACGTCCGCGAGGCGCTCGAGATCTGCCGCACCGCGCGGACGATCCTCGGTGCCAACGGCATCTCGCTGGAGTACCCGGTCATCCGGCACATGAACAACCTCGAGTCCGTTCTCACCTACGAAGGGACCGTTGAGATGCATACTCTGGTGCTCGGACAGGTGCTCACGGGCGAGTCCGCCTTCCGCTGAACGGGGGATGCCTGCGAAGCATCACTGCCGACGGATATAGGTCTTTTACACCTGATGCCGGTGCTGGTTGTCTTGGCGGTAACCCGAGTGAAAAGGTGAGGTTCCCATGCGTGCTATCCGAGCGCTCTCAGTTTCCGTCGTCACTGCCCTTCTGGCCGCCTTCCTCGTGGTGGGCTATGCGGGGGCCATTGCTCCGGCCGCCGCGGCCGATCCGCTTCCCGGTGATCCGCTCACCGGCACGGGCGTGGTGAGCCGCACGGTGAAGACCTCGGCGCAGCTGAACGCAACCGCCAACCCCGGCGCGCTGGTCGACCCCATGGCTGGCTTCGGCGTACCGGCGAACGCGGCACCGGCCCTGACGCAGTTCAACCGAACGCTGCGGATCAACAACGTCAACACGGCAAGCACCACCGGATACAGTTCACTCTGCTCGGGTGCTTCGCCTGGCTGCACCGGCGGCTTCGACTACTTCGGCACGCTGGGGTCCTCGTGGAGCCGGTACCTGCCCTATAGCGCCAGCACGGGCACGAGCCCAAACATCAACTACTACCTCACCCAGTCCTTCGTGACGCACGGCAGCCACCTGATCCCGACGACGCGGGGCCTCACCCAGTTCGGGAGCCTGGACTACAACATCATCTGGGGCGTGGGCCGGGTCTGGAGCGAGACGACCGACACGATCAGCGGCAATGCTGCTTCGCGCGCCTCGATCCCCTTCACGCTGATCTTCTCGGAGGAGAACTGCTCCTTCTACGGCACGATGACCTTCCTCTACACCGCGAGTGCGACTTCGCGCGTGCACTATCAGGTCGCCAGCGAGACCTGCTCGTACTTCAAGGGCAACCTCTGGGGCAACCTCGCCACACAGAACGTCGCGGGTGATGTGAACGCCACCACGGCCGAGAACATCCGCGCGGCCTACAACGAAGAGGTCGCAAACCGCATGCCGACCAAGCCCATCTCCGAGCTTGCCGTCGACTACCCTGGCTTCGACCTCTCGGCGCTGACCGCCGGCACCACGCCCGCACAGACCACTGCCTATGGCTTCGTCTACAAGGGCGTGAACTACACCAGCGACTGCGTCACCCGCACGACCAACAACCTGACCAGTATGAACGGCATCCATCCGTTCTGCGATCAGGTGCATCTGCCCTCGTACTCCACCGCGAAGTCGATCTTCATGGGCGGAGCGCTGATGCGTCTGGCCGAGAAGTATCCGGCCGACAACGTCTATGACCTGGTGGTCAAGTCCTATGTGAGCGACTCGCAGCTTCCGACCTCGTGGACGACCAACGGCGTACGGTTCAAGCACTTGATCGACATGGCATCCGGCTACTACGACAGCACCGGCAACCAGGTCGACGAGGGCAACACCCGCATGATCAACTTCTTCTCGATCAGCAACCGCAACCGCACCAGCATGATGACCCAGGCCGGTGGCTTCCCCTTCAAGGAGGCCCCGGGCCAGCGATGGGTCTATCACACCTCTGACAGCTTCATCCTGTCGGCGGCAATGAACACCTTCTTGAAGGGCAAGGAAGGCACCTCCGCCGACATCTACTCGATGCTCTACAACGATGTGCTGGTGCCGATCGGGGTGAACGCAGACTCGTCGGTCTCAGAGAGGACAAAGACGACCCAGACGGGCAACGTCAAGGATGCTCAGGGCGTTCCCTGGGGCGGATTCGGCCTCTGGTGGAACCGCGACAGCCTCGCGAAGATCGGTGACTTCTTCAACAACAGCGATGGCAAGATCAACGGCGTCCAGGTGCTCGAGCCGACTCAGTTGAACGCGGCGCTGCAGCGGGATCCGAGCGACCGGGGCCTTGCGACGGCGGGCGATCCGTTCATGTACAACAACGGCTTCTGGGCGCGTGAGTTCACCACGGCAGACAACGCGGCGTTCACGACGCCGTTCTACGTCCCGTTCATGTCGGGCTTCGGCGGGATCACCGTGGTGATGATGCCGAACTGCACGACGTTCTGGCGGGTCAGCGACAACGCCGAGTACACCTGGGCATCGATCGTGAGCGAATCGCAGAAGATCGACTCGATGATGAGTCCGACCGACCCCGCCTGTGGCGGGGAAGAGGAGCCCGGCGTGATCACGCCGGGCGAGGTTTCCATCTCGGGCACGCCTGCGGTGGGTCAGACGCTGACAGCCGTCCCCGGCACGTGGGATCCGGTGGATGTCGACCTCGCCTATGAGTGGCAGCGCAACGGCTCCCCCATCTCGGGTGCGGAGAGCGCCACCTATGTGGCCGTCGCCGCCGACGCAGGTGCCACCATCACGGTGAAGGTGACCGGAACCAAGGACGGGCACACCGACGCGGACGCGACCAGCGGCGGCGTCGTCATCCAGCCGGGGACGATCACGCCGGGCACGGTGTCGATCTCGGGTACGCCCGAGGTCGGTCAGACCCTGACCGCGGTCCCGGGTTCATGGACGCCGGGTGATGTCGATCTCGCCTACGAATGGCTGCGCGACGACACAACCATTTCGGGTGCGAACAGCGCCACGTATCTGGTGGATGCCGCAGACGCGGGCACTCAGATCACGGTGAAGGTGACCGGTTCGAAGACCGGGTACACCACGGCGGATGCGACCAGCACGGGTGTGGATGTGCCGGCAGCCCCGGGCACGATCACGCCGGGATCCGTGTCGATCACGGGTACGCCCGAGGTCGGTCAGACCCTGACCGCTGTTCCGGGTACATGGGATCCGAACGACGTTGACCTCGCGTACCAGTGGCTGCGCGACGGCGTCGAGATCGATGGTGCTACCGGCACGACTTACGCGGTCGTGGCTGGTGACCTTGGTGGTGAGATCACGGTCAAGGTGACCGGGTCCAAGACCGGGTACACGACCGCCGACGCGACCAGCAGCGGTGTGACCGTGCTCGCGGGCACAATCACGCCGGGTGCCGTGTCGATCACGGGGACCCCTCAGTTGGGTCAGACGCTGACCGCTGTTCCGGGTTCCTGGACGCCGGGCGACGTGACGCTGTCGTACCAGTGGCTGCGCGACGGCGTCGAGATCGATGGCGCGACCAGCTCCACCTACGCTCTCGTGGCTGCCGACTCGGAGACGCAGGTGTCGGTGAAGGTGACCGGGTCGAAGACCGGGTACACCTCGGCTGACGCGACCGGTGCCGCTGTGGACATCCTGCCCGGTGTGATCACGCCGGGTTCGGTATCGATCACGGGCACCCCGGCGATCGGCGAGACCCTGACGGCGGTTCCCGGATCCTGGACGCCGGGTGATGTGGACCTCGCCTACCAGTGGCTGCGCAACGACGTCCCGATCTCGGGTGCGACGAACGCGACCTACGATGTCGACGTTGACGACGCCGGCACCACGATCAAGGTCAAGGTCACTGGTTCGAAGACCGGACACACCACGGCCGATGCGACCAGCGCTGGTGTGGATGTGCCGCTGGGCACGATCATCCCGGGTGCCGTGTCGATCACGGGTACTCCGCAGGTGGGCAACACCTTGACGGCGGTTCCGGGTTCGTGGACGCCGGGTGACGTGGCGCTGTCGTACCAGTGGTTGCGCGACGGCGTCGAGATCGACGGTGCGGACGGTACGACGTACGCGATTGTCGCGGGTGATGCTGGTGGCGAGATCACGGTGAAGGTGACCGGATCCAAGACCGGATACACGACCGCCGACGCGACCAGTGACGGCGTGACGGTGCTCCCGGGCACGATCACGCCGGGATCCGTGTCGATCACGGGTACTCCGCAGGTGGGTAACACGCTGACGGCTGTTGCGGGTTCGTGGACACCGGGTGATGTCGACCTCGCCTACCAGTGGTTGCTCGATGGTGTCGAGATCGATGGCGCGACCGGCGCGACCTACGCAGTCGTGGCGGGTGACGCCGGCGGTGAGATCACCGTGAAGGTGACCGGATCCAAGACCGGGTACACGTCCGCGGATGCGACCAGCAGTGGTGTGACCGTGCTTGCGGGCACGATTACCCCCGGTTCGCCGTCGATCACGGGCACGCCGCAGGTCGGTCAGACGCTCACTGCGGTTCCCGGTACGTGGGATCCGGTGGATGTCGATCTGGCCTATCAGTGGCAGCTCGATGGTGTTGACATCGATGGTGCGACCGGTACGACCTACGCGGTTGTTGCCGGTGACGCTGGCGGTTCAATCACGGTCAAGGTCACTGGTTCGAAGACCGGGTACACGACCGCCGACGCGACCAGCAGCGGTGTGGATGTGCTTCCAGGTGTCATCACGCCGGGATCTGTCTCGATCACCGGTACGCCCGCCGTGGGTGAGACGTTGACGGCTGTTGCGGGTTCGTGGACGCCGGGTGATGTGTCCCTGTCGTATCAGTGGTTGCGTGATGGTGTTGACATTGATGGTGCGACGGCTGGTACGTATGAGGTGGATGCTGCGGATGCGGGCACCACGCTCACGGTCAAGGTGACCGGTTCGAAGACCGGGTACACGTCCGCAGATGCGACCAGCACGGGGGTGAGTGTGCCTCCGGTTGTTGTGGACACGTGTGTGCTCACTCCGGGCGCGGGTCCGACCTTCACGGATGTGCCGGGTTCGCATCAGTTCAAGACGGAGATTCAGTGGTTGGCGGATGTGGAGGTCAGTACGGGGTGGGTGACGCCGTCGGGTGCGCAGTTCCGTCCGTCGGTGTCGGTGTCGCGTGATGCGATGGCGGCGTTCTTGTACCGGTTCGCGTGCTCGCCCGAGTTCACCCCGCCGGTGAGCTCTCCGTTCAAGGATGTCAAGACGAGCCACCAGTTCTACCCGCATATCTCCTGGCTCGCTGATGAGGGCATCAGCACGGGGTGGGCGGTGTCGGGTGGGCAGGAGTTCCGTCCGTCGGTGTCGGTCTCGCGTGACGCGATGGCGGCGTTCATGTACCGGTTCGCCGGTGAGCCGGAGTTCACCCCGCCGGTGACCTCGCCGTTCCTGGATGTCCCGACCAGCCACCAGTTCTACACGCAGATCACCTGGCTGGCCTCGACGGGGATCAGCACCGGCTGGGTGGTCACCGGTGGGGCGGAGTACCGTCCCTCGGTGTCGGTCTCGCGTGACGCGATGGCAGCGTTCCTGTACCGGTTGAACAACTACCTGACCGACTGATCAGGAGCGTCCCGCACCAAGGACGATGCGGCGGGTGCCCCGGCAACACCGGGCACCCGCCGCATCACTCGTTCTGCGCAGCCTGCTCGAGAGGCGCATGGACCGTCTTGAGAAGCACGTCGACGACATCGATCGCGACGTGCAGGCCATCACGCGCCGCGTGATGCCCGAGTAAGTCGTCCTTCAGCGACGGCGGGCGAGCCGCACATCGAGGCCCTTGCGCACGGCCGGCCACTCGGACTCGAGGATCGAGTACTCGACGCTGTCGATGAGCACGCCGTTGCGGCGCGAGATGGCGCGCATGACGCCGTCCTGCTTCGCGCCCAGCCGCTCGATGGCGGCCCGTGATTGCCGGTTCTGCCACTGCGTCGTCAGACCCACGCGGATCGCCCCGAGCGTCTCGAAGGCGTGCGTGAGCAACAGCAGCTTCGACTCGGCGTTCGTGCCAGAGCCGTGCGCCGAGGGCCGGTTCCAGGTGTAACCGATGTGCAGACGCGGGACGTCGGGCACGAGGTCATAGTAGGTCGTCATCCCCAGGATCCGGCCCGCGGCATCCACGGCGGTGAAGGGGATCATCTCGCCCTTGTCGGCAAGGCCCAGGCGTCGTTCGATCTCGTCGGCCATGCCCTCGGGCGTGGGGATCGAGGTGTACCAGGCGCGCTGCCACAGATCATCCTCGCGGACGGCCTCGAGCAGGCCTTCGAGATCGCCGCGCGCGAGCGGGCGTAGCTCGACGAGGCTGCCGGTGAGGGTGAGGGATTCGGGGGTGACGCGAAAGGGCATGTACCCATCTCAGCACACCGCGGTGCTGGTCGCCCGGCTCAGGGGCCATGCCTCTGACGATCTTCTAAACTGGGAGCATGCCCGTCCTCATGAGCCTCGTCACCCTCGCGGTGCTGGTCTTCGCGCTGATCGACATCATCACGCGGCGCGACGATCAGGTCAAGCACCTGCCGAAGATGGTCTGGATCATCATCGTCATCCTGATCCCGCTCATCGGCAGCGTGCTGTGGTTCACCATCGGTCGCGAGTATGAAGGAGGCATTGCTCTTTCACGCAGCAGGCCTCCGGCCGGCAGCTCGAGGCCGCAGGGCTGGAATCCGCCTGCCGCCCCCGCCGACACCCGCTCCACCGAGCAGCAGATGGCCGACCTCGACCGCGAGATCGAAGAGTGGCGGCTGCGCGAAGAGATCGCCAAACGCACGCAGGAGCACGGCGAGCAGGACGCAGACTGACGCGCATGGCATCTGGATCCTCGCCCCCGCGCGTCGTGATCGGCGGCGGCAGCGGCTTCATCGGACAGGCGCTGAAGGCGGGCTTCGAAGCCGAGGGCTATGACGTCGCGGTGATCGGACGTGAGGGTCCGGATGCCCGGTGGGACGATCCCGCCGCGATCCTGAAGGTCATCGACGGGGCCGAGGTCGTCATCGGGCTCGCCGGCAAGAGCGTCAACTGCCGATACGACGACAAGAACCGCGATGAGATTCTGCGATCCCGGGTGGAGACGACGCGCGCGCTGCGCGAGGCGATCGCCGCAGCCGAGCGCCCGCCCGCGGTCTGGATGAACGCGAGCACCGCGACGATCTACCGCTACGCGATCGACCGGCCGCAGACCGAGGCCGACAGCGAGCTCGACACCGGATTCTCGCCGGATGTCGGTCGCAGCTGGGAGGCGGAGCTGTTCGCCGGCGACCTGCCCGCGACCCGGCGCGTGGCGCTGCGCACCACGATCGTGCTCGGCGACGACGGGGCGGCCACGGCCCTGCTGTTCCGCCTCGCGCGGCTGGGCCTGGGCGGTCCGCAGTTCGACGGCTGGTGGTTCCCGCACCGGCGGTACCGGGGGATCGGCCCGGACCCGACAGAGCACCCGACCGTCGTCCACCGCTCGAAGGGGCGGCAGAGGTTCAGCTGGATCCACATCGACGACGTCGTGGGGGCCGTGCGGTTCATCCGGGATCACCCCGAGATCGCGGGGCCGGTCAACCTCTCAGCCCCGGTGCAGTCCGACAACCGCTCGCTCATGGCGACGTTGCGCCGGGTCGTCGGGGCGTGGTTCGGCCTGCCCGCTTGGCGGTTCATGCTGGAGCCGGCGATGTGGGTGCTGCGCACCGAGTCCGAGCTGATCCTGAAGAGTCGTTGGGTCGCACCCCGGGTGCTGACCGCTGCGGGGTACGAGTTCCGGCATCCCGAGCTGGAGCCGGCGCTGCGGGACATCCGGGTGTGACAGACCCGTCGTCGTGGCTCAGCGCACCGCCTGTCGCGCGAGTTGCGCGTCGATGCTGGCGGGGGAGAGCACCTCGCGGGTGACCATGATGGCCGCGCCGATGACCGCGGCCCGTTCGCCCGCCTGGGACTGCACGATCGCGAGGTGCTGGGTGGCCAGCGGGATCGAGCGCCGGTAGACGACCTCACGGACACCGGCGAGCAGGTGCTCTCCGGCTCGGGCGATCGTGCCGCCGAGCACGATGATCGAGGGGTTCAGCAGGTTCACGACGCTGGCGAGCACCTCGCCGACCACTCTGCCCGCCTGGCGGGTCGCCTCGATCGCGATCGCGTTGCCGCCGCGCACGAGGTCGGCGACCTCGCCGCTGCCGAACACGTCGAACCCCTGCGCGCGCAGGTCGGCGGCGATGGCCGAGCCGCTGGCGATGGCCTCGAGATCCCGGTCGTCGTCGGCATCCCGGACGATGTCACGGGTGTGCGGAACGTGCACATGGCCCATGTCACCGGCCGAGCCTTGGGCACCGCGCTGCAGGATGCCGCTGGAGATGATCCCCGCGCCGATGCCGGTGGACACCTTCACGAAGATCAGGTCGCTCGCTGCCGGCCAGGCGATGGCGTGCTCGCCGAGGGCAAGGATGTTCACGTCGTTGTCGACGAACACCGGCACGTCGAGGGTCCGCTGCACATAGCCGGGCACGTCGAAGCGATCCCAGCCAGGCATGATCGGCGGGTTGGTGGGGCGACCGGTCGAGTGCTCCACAGGCCCCGGCACGCCGATCCCGACGCCGACCAGGAGCTGCGGCGACAGCGCTGCCCGCTCCAGCAGGCTGAACCCGTCGGCGAGAGAGGCGTCGAGCACGGTGACAGGCCCGTCGGCGATATCGATCGAGCGAGTGTGGGAGTCCAGGATGCGCCCGGCGAGGTCGGCGATCGCGACCGTTGCGTGCGTGGCACCGAGGTCGAGGGCGAGGACGAAGCCCGCGGTGGGGTTGAAGGCGACGCGGGCCGGCGGGCGCCCGCCGGTGGAGGCCGCCTCGCCGGCGGGGCGCAGAAGCCCGGCCGAGAGCAGTGCGTCGACGCGTCCGGACACGGTGGAGCGGGCGAGCCCCGTGATCGTCGCGAGTTCCGCCTTGGTGCGCGCCTGACCGTCGCGCAGGATCTGGAGGATGTCGCCCGCGCCGGGTGTGGACGCCATCCAGAGGCGTAGTTCATCAACCATGTCGAGAGCAACGATATACCGCTTTTGGCTCCTGTTGAGCTTTCTTTCATCGGCGCACAGACAACTTTTGACGAAAGACTAGCAAAAGATGGTTGATGTGTGCCAGAATCATCCGCATGACGACGTCTGTCACGCATACCGGCCTCGGCACCATCCGCGCCGGCATCATCGGTGGTGGCTTCATGGCGCGCGTGCACCGCTCCGCGGCGCGGGAGGCAGGCGCCGAGCTCAGGTCGGTCGCGACCTCTTCCGCCGAGAGCGGGGAGCGCGCCGCCGCAGCCCTCGGGGCCACCCGTTCAAACGCGGATGCGGTCGCCCTGCTCACCGCCTCGGACATCGACGTCGTGCACATCTGCACCCCGAATGCGAGCCACGCGGGCTACGCCCTGCAGGCACTGGCCCAGCGCAAGCACGTCATCTGCGAGAAGCCCCTGGCCACCTCGGCGGCGGCGGCCGCCCAACTCGCGGCGGAGGCAGGCACCCATCACGTCGTCGCGGCCGTGCCCTTCGTCTACCGCTACCACCCGATGGTGCGCGAAGCGCGGGAGCGCGTGCGCCGGGGCGAACTGGGCTCGCTGCTGTCCTTGAAAGGTGCCTACCTCCAGGACTGGATGCTGCTGCCCGGCGACGATGACTGGCGCGTCCAGGCGTCTGCGGGCGGCCCCTCCCGCGCCTTCGCCGACATCGGCTCGCACCTGGTGGATCTCATCGAGTTCGTCACCGGAGAGCGGATCGCACGCCTGAGCGCGCGCACGAGGCGCGTCTTCGAGGATCGCGCAGGCCGCTCGGTGGACACGGAGGATCTCGCCGCGATCGTCATCGAGACCGCATCCGGGGCTCTGGGCACCCTGCTGGTGTCGCAGATGGCAGCCGGGCGCAAGAACGCCCTGAGCCTGGAGCTGCACGGCACCTCCGAGACGCTGCGCTTCGAGCAGGAGCGCCCGGAGGAGCTCTGGCGCGGGCTGCGCGCGGGGTCCCAGCTGCTCCTGCGCGACCCTGCGACGGCCGCGCCCGACTCCGCGCGACTCCAGCGCATCCCCGCCGGTCACGCCATGGGCTACCAGGACGCCTTCGACGGCTTCATCGCCGACGTCTACGCCGCGATCCTCGGCGGAACGGCTCCCGAGGGCATGCCGACCTTCGCCGACGGTCACCGGGCCGCCGTGATCACCGAGGCGGTGCTGGCTTCGGCGGCCGCCGACGGCAGGTGGCTGGAGGTGGACGGATGAGCGACGCGCTGCACGGATCCGCCGTCCTCTCTCACGAGATCGGTCAGCAGGTGCTGGTCGCCCGCGGCGTGGGCAAATCGTTCTTCGGCGTGCGGGTGCTGGGCGGAGTCGATTTCGACGTGCGACGGGGAGAGGTGCACGGCCTCGTCGGCGAGAACGGCGCGGGCAAGTCCACCCTGATGAAGATCATCGCCGGGGTCCACGGTACCGACGAGGGGCGCGTCGAGTACCGGGGCCAGCAGGTGCGCTTCTCCCACCCGCGGCAGGCGATGGACGCCGGGATCGTCACGGTCTTCCAGGAGTTCACGCTGCTGCCGGAGCGCACGGTCGCCCAGAACGTGTTCCTCGGACGCGAGCCCCGTCGCGCCGGTTTCGTCTCGCGCCGCGCCATGAACGAGCGCACCCAGGCGATCCTGGACGAGCTGGGAGTCTCCTTCATCGACCCCCGTTCGCGCGTGGGATCTCTCACCGTCGCCGAGCAGCAGATCGTCGAGATCTCCAAGGCGCTCTCCTTCGACGCGCAGGTCATCTCGATGGACGAGCCGACCGCGGCGCTGAGCGAAGCCGAGGTCGAGCTGCTCTACGCGATCATCCGCACGCTCACCGCTCGCGGCGTCGCGGTGGTCTACGTCTCGCACCGGCTCAAGGAGATCTTCGACCTGTGCGACCGCATCACCATCCTCAAGGACGGCCGGCACGTCTCGACCGATCCCGCTTCGGCGCTCTCCACCGACGAACTCGTGCGCAGAATGGTCGGTCGGGAGATCCAGTCGTACTTCCCGGATCCCGTCGCCGGCACTGTCGCAGGCGCGCCACGGTTGGAGCTGGAGCGCTGTGGCAACGCCTTCGTCGACGACGTGTCGTTCTCGCTGCGCGCCGGTGAGATCGTCGGGGTCGCGGGGCTCCAGGGCTCCGGGCGCACGGAGCTCGTCG
The DNA here is from genome assembly GCA_964533745.1 of uncultured Microbacterium sp. Classification (GTDB taxonomy): domain Bacteria; phylum Actinomycetota; class Actinomycetes; order Actinomycetales; family Microbacteriaceae; genus Microbacterium. Next base: position 19,376 of record CAZHML010000015.1, on the reverse strand, counting down.
AGGCGATCTTCGGCGTCGAGGCATTCACCCGCGGCACGATCCGCATCGACGGCCGGCCCGTGGCGATTCGCAGTGCCCGCAGCGCCGTGCGCCGGGGACTTGCCCTGGTCACCGAGGATCGCAAGGCGCAGGGGCTGGCTCTGGGCCAGTCCGTGCTCGACAACACGCTCCTGGTCATCCGCAGCGTCTTCTCCGGACGCACCGGACCCGCTCGGCGTGAGGTCGAGGGGGTCCTCAGCACCCTGGAGGTGAGCGCCCGCGGAACGGACCAGGAGGCGCGCTTCCTCTCCGGCGGCAACCAGCAGAAGGTCGTCCTGGCCAAATGGCTGCTCACCCAGCCCGAGATCGTGCTCTTCGACGAGCCGACCCGCGGCATCGACGTCGGAGCGAAGTACGCCGTGTACCAGCTGATGCGACAGCTTGCGGCGGCGGGCAAGGCCGTGCTGATGGTCTCCAGCGAGCTGCCCGAGGTGATCGGGATGAGCGACCGCATCCTCGTGATGCGCGACGGCGAGCTCGTCGCCGAGCTGCCGGCGAGGACCCCCGAGCACGAGGTCCTCACCGCCGCCACCGGCGCTGCGCAGAGCGCGCGAGGGGGTGCGGGATGAGGAGGATGCGCATCGACTCCACCGTCATCGTGCTCGGGATCCTCGTGCTCGTGCTCATCCTCGGCGCGATCCTCGTTGCCACAGCCGGACGCAACTTCCTCAGCCCGGGCAACGTCCGCGACATCCTCACCGGCATGAGCGTGCTGGGTCTGGTCGCCATCGGGCAGACCCTCGTCATCCTGGGCGCCTCCCTCGATCTGTCCGTCGTCTACGTGGTGAGCCTCTCCAGCCTCCTGGCCGCGACGACCATGAACGGCGACCCGGCGAACATCCCCTTGGCCGTGGGCGTGACCCTCGTCATCTGCGCCGGGATCGGCTTGGTCAACGGCGTCATCGTGACCGTGCTCAAGGTGAACGGGTTCATCACGACGCTGGGCGTCGGCCTGATCCTGCAGGGCGTGCTGAACACGAACTTCCGCGGATCCGCTGGCAGCGTCCCCTGGGAGTTCCAGCTGGTCGGGGCGACGGGCCTAGGCCCGGTCCCGGTCTCGACCATCATCATGCTGGTGCTGGCCGCCCTCGTCGCGTGGCTGCTGAACAGGACGCGCACCGGCGCTCACCTGTTCGCCGTCGGCGGCGACCCCGAGATCGCTCGACTCTCGGGCGTGCGCACGCGGCCGCCGCTGATCGCCGCGCACGTGCTGTGCTCGGTCTTCGCCGGCCTCGCCGGGCTTCTCCTGGCCAGCCGCCTGGGCGTGGGCTCGCCGACCGTGGGCCAGCAGGGCGGCTACGCGCTGCTGTCGATCGCCGCCGTCGTGCTGGGCGGCACCCTGCTGCTGGGCGGGCGCGGTTCGATCTGGGGCACGATCGGCGGCGTCGCGATCCTCGCGGTCGTCGACAACGTCATGAGCGTCATGCAGGTCAACCCCTTCCTGAAGGACGTCGTCCGCGGCGTCGTCATCGTCGTCGCCGTGGCGGTCTACAGCCGCCGCGCGATCGTCCGCCGCCGTGCGCGCTTCGGGCCGGGCGGCACCCGCACCGACGGGGATATCGCCGCGATCGCGGCCGAGGCGGAGATGAAGGCCGCCGCCGCCGAACTCACTGATGCCAGCGCGCCGTCGCAAGGAGGAGCGCGATGAACGCCCTGCGGACGCTCCTCAGCCCGCGCGGCGCGGTCTTCCTGCTGCTGGCGCTGCTGCTGATCTCGGTGATGGTCCTCAACCCCAACTTCGCCGACCCCGGCCAGGTCATGCGCTACATCCAGCGGGTGGCACCCGTGGCGATCATCGCGATCGGCCAGTACTTCGTGATCATCGCCGGCGAGTTCGATCTCTCGCAGGGCTCGCTCATCACCGCGCAGGTGATCATCGCCGGCAATCTCGTCGGTCAGGACGACTCGCGCACGATCCCCGTGCTGCTGCTGATGATCGTCTTCGGGGTTCTGGTGGGCCTGGTCAACGGGATGCTCACGACGCTGCTGAAGGTGCCTTCCTTCATCGTGACGCTCGGGATGATGCTGGCGCTGCTGGGCGGGGTGATGTGGTGGACCGGGGGAGCGGCCACCGGCAACCCCGCCGACAGCTTCCGCGAGATCGGCCGCGGTGGCATCCGCAACGTGCCGGTGCTCGACTTCATCCCGTGGTCCGCCCTGATCCTGATCGCCTGGCTGGCACTCGGGATCTGGATCACCAAGCGCCCTCTCGGCAAGCTCCTCATCGCCGTCGGCGACAACCCCCGAGCCGTCGACTACGCCGGATCCCGCCGGGCGTGGGTCACCACGCGCGCCTTCGTGATCTCCTCGCTCTCGGCGACGATCTCGGCCGTACTGCTGGTCGGATACGCCGGGGTGCACCCCTCGGTCGGGCGCGGCTACGAGTTCATCGCGATCACCGCCGTCGTGCTCGGCGGCGTGGTCCTCGGCGGCGGCCGCGGGTGGATCGTGGCGGCCGTCGCCGGAGCCTTCGCCCTGGAGGCGCTGTTCATGGTCCTGAACCTCGCCGGCATCCCCTCGACGCTGCGGGATGCCGTGCAGGGCGTCATCATCATCGCCGCGGTGGCCTACTCGGCACTCGTCTTCCGCCACCGCCCACAGACTTCTCCCGTTCCGGGGAAGGAGCCGGACGCGCCCGATGGCGCATCCGCTCAGTCGTCCGAATCACCTGCTCTCGTCCCCGAGGGCTCCACAGAAATCAGAGGAGACTAGCAATGCGACGATCATTGAAGATCGCCACGGCGGGGGTGGCCCTCGTCGGGCTCTTCGCGCTCGCCGGGTGCACCACCGACCCCAGCGTCGTGCCGAGTCAGTCCCCGGCGCCGACCACGACGGGCGGCACCGCGCCGTCGAACGAGTGGTTCGACCAAGCGCTGTTCGACAAGCAGTACGCCGAGCGGGGCGTCGCCCCGCAAGGTCCCGCCGACAGCCCGTATCTGCAGTACATCAACGCCGAGATGGTCGACACCTCCGGCTACGCGAGCGCGGGTGCGAAGAAGGCCTGCTTCGCGAACGCCTCGATCTCGAACCCCTGGCGTCAGACCGGGTGGATCACCATGAACGAGCAGCTCAAGGTCCTGCAGTCCGCGGGTGCCATCAGCCAGATGGAGACCCGGGATGCGCAGGACTCGGATGACACGCAGATCGCCGACATCGACTACTTCATCTCCGAAGGCAACTGCGACGTCTTCATCATCTCGCCCAACAGCACCGCGGCGATGACACCGGCCGTCGAGCGCGCCTGCGCGACCGGCAAGCCCGTCATCGTGTTCGATCGCGGCGTGAACACCGACTGCCCGGTCACGTTCATCCACCCGATCGGGGGCTTCGCCTGGGGCATCGACACGGCTGAGTTCCTGATCAGCCACCTCAAGGCCGGCGACAAGGTCGTGGCGCTGCGCATCCTCCCGGGTGTGGACGTGCTCGAGCACCGCTGGGCCGCGGCCGAGAAGCTCTTCGCCGAGGCCGGCATCGAGGCGGTCGACTACTTCACCGGGGCGGACCCGGCGGAGATCAAGAGCATCATCTCGGACGAGTTGGCGCGCGGTGCGGTGCACGGCATCTGGATGGACGCCGGTGACGGCGCCGTCGCGGCCATCGAGGCCTTCGAGGATGCGGGGCTGGGCTACCCCGTCATGACGGGCGAGGACGAGATGAGCTTCCTGCGCAAGTGGAAGGCCACCGGGCTCACGGGTCTTGCTCCCGTGTACTCGAACTTCCAGTGGCGCACGCCCCTGCTCGCGGCCCAGATGATCTTCGCGGGCCAGGAGGTCCCGAAGGAGTGGGTGCTCCCGCAGGTGCCGATCACCGCGGGCGAGCTCGACAGGTTCCTGGCGGCGAACGACGGCATGCCCGGCGGGCACTATGCCAAGTTCGGCGGCGAGAACCTGCCCGGGTACCCGCAGGTCTGGCAGAACCGGATCATTCCCTAAGGATCGCCGAGACGTCTCGTCGCCC
>CAZHML010000015.1:0-15280 GCA_964533745.1 uncultured Microbacterium sp. | reverse complement strand
GTCGCCCGCGAGCAAGGCGAGAAGAAACGCGGCGGATGACGAAACGCGCCGATCAGGCAAGGATGGAGCGATGAAGCGCACGATCGCGGTGAACACCTGGGTGTGGACCTCGCCGCTGAGCGACGAGACGCTGCGCGTGCTGGCGGCGAAGGCCGCCGGTATGGGCTTCGGCGCGCTCGAGCTGCCCCTGGAGAACCCGGGCGACTGGGATCCGGACTCCGCGCGGACGCTGCTGGAGGATCTCGGACTGGCCGCGGCCGTGGTCGGCGCGATGGGGCCGGGCAGGTCTCTGCTCGCCGCGCACGGCGATGTCGCGGCCACCCAGCGCTATCTCGGGATGTGCGTCGATGCGGCCGTCGCGCTCGGCGCCGGCGTCGTGGCCGGTCCCTTCTACGCGCCCACTGGTGCGACCTGGCGGATGGACGCCGGAGAGCGCGCAGCCGCAATCGACGAGCTGCGCGAGAACCTCGCGCCTCTGGCCGAGCGCGCCCGCGAAGCGGGCGTGATCCTCGCCATCGAACCCCTCAACCGCTACGAGACGAGCCTCATCAACACGGTGGATCAGGCGCTCGACGCTCTCTCGCCCCTGCTCGGGGCCGGGGTCGGGCTGGCCCTTGACACCTACCACTTGAACATCGAGGAGAAGCGTCCGATCGAGGCGATCCTGCGCGCGGGCTCCGCCATCGCGCACGTGCAGGTGTGCGGCAGCGATCGCGGCGCGGTCGGTGCCGACCACAGCGATTGGCCGGGCATTCTGGCCGCGCTCGACGCGGCCGGGTATACCGGGATGCTGGGCCTGGAGAGCTTCACGGGCGAGAACGCCACGATCGCCGTGGCCGCCTCGATCTGGCGTCCGCTGGCAGAGTCCCAGGACGCGCTCGCAGCGGACAGCATCCGGGCGCTGCGCGCCCTCGGCGCCGTCTGAAGGACCCGAACGACAAGGAGCACCATGGCCGCCACACACCCCGTCACCCTGTTCACCGGACAGTGGGCCGATCTGCCCTTCGAGGAGGTGGCACGGCTGGCGGCGTCGTGGGGTTACGACGGCCTCGAGGTCGCCGCATCCGGAGACCATCTGGACCTGAAGCGCGCCGACGAGGACGACGCGTACGTCGCCGCGCGCCGCGAGATCCTCGACCGGCACGGGCTGAAGATCTTCGCCATCTCCAACCATCTGGCGGGCCAGGCCGTGTGCGATGCGCCGATCGACTTCCGCCACAAGGCGATCCTGCGCGACTACGTCTGGGGCGACGGGGACGCCGAGGGCGTGCGGCAGCGCGCCGCCGAGGACATGAAGCGGGCCGCGCGCGTGGCCCGCAAGCTCGGCGTCGACACCGTCGTGGGCTTCACCGGATCTTCCATCTGGCCCTATGTGGCCATGTTCCCGCCGGTGCCGGCCTCGGTCATCGAGGCCGGATTCGAGGATTTCGCCGCACGCTGGAACCCGATCCTGGACGTCTTCGACGGTGAGGGCGTGCGCTTCGCGCATGAGGTGCACCCCGGCGAGATCGCCTACGACTACTGGACCTCGATGCGCACGCTGGAGGCGATCGGTCACCGGGAGGCCTTCGGCTTCAACTGGGACCCCTCGCACATGATGTGGCAGAACATCGATCCCGTCGGCTTCATCTGGGACTTCCGGGAGCGCATCTACCACGTCGATTGCAAGGACACCCGGATGCGGCCGCGCAACGGCCGCGCGGGCGTGCTGGGCTCGCACCTGCCCTGGGGCGACCCCAGGCGCGGCTGGGATTTCGTCTCCACCGGCCACGGAGACGTGCCCTGGGAGGACGCCTTCCGGGCGCTGGAGGCGATAGGTTACGACGGTCCCATCTCGATCGAGTGGGAGGACGCGGGGATGGACCGGCTCCACGGCGCTGCCGAGGCCGTCACCTACGTCCGCTCGCTGCTGTGGCCCCGGCCTGCGGCATCCTTCGACGCCGCTTTCAGCAACCAGTGAGCGACATGTCGATCCAGCACACCGTCGTCTTCCGCCTCGTGCACCAGCCGGGATCCGACTCCGAGCGCGCCTTCCTCGCCGACGCCCGCGCAGCGCTGACCTCGATCCCCGGCGTGGCGGAGTTCGCGGTCGACCGCCAGGTGAGCGCGAAGAGCGATCTGGCCTACCGCTTCTGCATGCGCTTCGCCGACCAGGACGCCTACGACGCCTACAATGCGCATCCCATGCATGCCGCCTTCGTCGCTGAGCGCTGGCTGCCCGAGGTCGCGGCCTTCCAGGAGTACGACTTCGCGGACCTGTAACTCAGCGCTCGCGCAGTCGGACGAGACGCTCGTGGCCGGTCTCGGAGAGCTCGGCGACCGCATCCCGGGACTTCAGGAAGTCCGAGAAGGACTTGTATCCGAGCGCCTTCTCGCTGAAGGACGGGTCCATCCGCCGCATCTGCGTCTTCACCGCCGAGCTGTGCAGCCAGTCCTCATCCGCGTCGCTCTTGTCGTGGCCGAGGCGCAAGGCTCGCTCCAGCAGAGCCGTGGCCTCATCGGCCGGTGCGGGGGCGGCCTTCGTGCGGCGGGACGGGGCGCTTGCCGTCTTCGCCTTGGGCACGGCTTTGGGAGCGGCGACGGGAGCGACGCCGGGCAGCGAATCGTAGGATTCGAACTGGTCGCAGGCCGCCGCGAGCGAGCGCGCGGTGGATCCCGCGACGCCCACGCCGATCACATAGCGCCCGAGCCGCTTGCAGCGCTGCGCGAGCGGTACGTAGTCGGAGTCGCCCGCGACGATCACCACGTGTGTGAGGTCGGGCAGGCGGAACATGTCTTCGACGGCATCCACCGCGAGCCGGATATCCGCCCCGTTCTTGGCGTAGGCCGCCGCCGGGAAGAGCTGCACGAGGTCGACGGCGCGGGCGACGAGCTGCGAGCGGTATTCGGCGTTCACGGGCGAGGACCAGTCGGCGTAGGCGCGGGTGAGCACGAGCGTGCCCCAGGACGAGGCGTAGTCGATGATCGCGCCGACCTCGATCGTGGCCTGCGCGAGGCGCTCGGCGACCTCGGGATCGCCCGGATTCTCGGCGATGCGCTGACGGTCCTTGCCGTAGGCGTTGCGCCCGTGCACGCGGTCGTACCAGGAGATGACGATGTTGTCGAAGTCCAGGTAGACGGCGACCCGGGTGTCGGTGTGCTCAGCCATGATCCTCCTCGGGCGTCTCTGCGCCGATCTCGCCAGGGTAGCGGACGCCGATCTGCGTGCGGATCTCGTCGAGGCATCCCATGATCTCGATCGTCTCGGCGATCGGCAGGATGTCGCCCGCGAGATTCCCCTCGGCGACGAGGCGCTCGGCGGCCAGCGCCTCGAACTGCATGCCGCGACCTTCGATCTCGGAGCGATACTCCTCGCGCACCGTGCCATCGCCGGCCAGCAGCCGCAGTGAGTGTGATCCCACCCACGCCGGATCCAGGACGATGTTTCCCTCGGTCCCGAATACGGACGCGCGGTTGCCGCCGACCGAGTGCGAGCCGCACAGCACGGTGCAGACCGCACCGCTCTGATAGCTCATGACGGCGGCGACCTCGGTATCGGCACCGGTGTCGGAGATCGACCCCACGGCGTGCACGGCGCGGGGTGCACCCAGCACATCCCAGGCGAACGAGATGGGATAGATCCCCAGATCCAGGAGGGCCCCGCCGCCCAGTGCGAGATTGTTGATCCGGTGTGCGGGATCGATGGGCTGCGGTCGTGCGAGGTCGGCGGTGACCGCGCGGACCTCGCCGATGGCACCCTCGGCGAGCAGTTCTCGCATCCGGATCATATGCGGCAGGTATCGCGTCCACATCGCCTCCATCGCCAGCAGCCCGCGCTCGACGGCAAGGGCGCGGACAGCCTCGGCCTCGGCGCGATTGACGGTGAAGGGCTTCTCGACGAGCACGTGCTTGCCGGCCTCGAGCGCGGCGAGGGCGTTTGCGGCGTGCATGGGGTGCGGCGTGGCGACATAGACGATGTCGACGTCCGGATCCGCCAGCAGCGCCTCGTAGCTGCCATGCGCGTGCGGGATGTCGAAGGTTGTCGCGAAGGCGTCCGCCGCATCCTGCGCACGCGACCCGACGGCCGCCACATCCAGGCCTGCGACGCGCAGGTCCGAGGTGAAAGCACGGGCGATGCCGCCCGTGGCGAGGATTCCCCAGCGAAGTCCGGTCATGTCTTCAGCGTAGGCGACGCGGGGATGCCGCGTCGCAGGTGAGTGCGGGTGCTCTACGGCAGCAGGACGATCTTCCCGCCCGCGCGACCCGACTCGAGCAGTTCGTGGGCGCGCACGGCTTCGGCCAGGGGGAGCCGTGCGCCGAGCTCGATCGTGAACGCGCCGCGGGCGAGCAGGTCGATGGTCACCGGCACCGCCTCGGCGCGCCAGGCGAGCTCTTGCGCGCTCAGGGGTTCGGGGGAACCGCCCGAGAAAGCGCGGATGCCGAAGCCCGCCGCATCCGCGCCGCGCACGATCGTGCCGATCCGGTCCCGATCTGCGACGAGGTCGAGCGAGGTCTGGATCGCCTCGTCGGTGCCGATGCAGTCCAGGGCCGCGGTGATGCCGCCGGGGGCCGCCTCGCGCACGCGCTCGGTGAGGCCCGGGCCGTAAGCGACCGGGATCGCGCCGAGCGTGCGCAGGAACTCGTGGCGGGCGGAGCTACCCGTGGCGACGATCTTCGCACCCCACAGGGCCGCGAACTGCACCGCGGCCTGGCCGACCGCGCCCGTCCCGGCGTGGATGAGGACGGTGTCGCCGTCGCCGACCCCGAGCGAGCGCAGGCACTGGTACGCGGTGCCTGCCGGGATGCCGATGCCCGCGCCTTCCGCGACGCTGACGGCGTCGGGCAGCAGCGCGGCGTTGCGTGCCTCGACCGCGAGTGCGGTGGCGTAGGTGCCGAGCGTGTCGTGCACGGCGACGCGGTCGCCGACGCAGAAGCCGGTCACCGCCTCGCCGAGCGCCTCGATGACGCCGGCACCGTCGAAGCCGACCCGTCGCGGTTCGGTGATCGGCGCGGTCTTGCGGATGCCGGCGCGTTGCTTCACGTCGATGGGATTGACCCCTGCCGCCTCGATCCGCACGACGAGCTGGCCCGCAGCGGCGACCGGGTCGGGCACCTCGGCGAGGTGGAGTACAGAGGGGGCACCGAGTTCGGTGTAGACGATCGCAGAAGCCATGCTCCTAGGGTACCGAGCGCTTCGAGGGGCAGGGATCGCCCCCTTGCTCAGCGCAGCGCGGACAGCTCCTTCCGGATGCGCTGAGCCGAGACCGGGCGGGCGGTGCCCAGACGCTGAGCGAACAGGCTCACGCGATACTCCTCGAGCAGCCAGCGCACCGCGACGAGCGCCTCGGGGGCGTCGGCGCCCGGCGGGATGGTGCCGTGCGCTTCGGCGTAGGCCGCCGCCATCCGCTCGTACTCGCTCAGGCGCGCGCGATCCTTGCCGGGGGCGTCCTGCAGGCCCCTCAGGCGCTCGAGGATCCCGTCGAGATAGCGCGGGTAGTGCTCCAGTCCTTCGCGGCCCGTCGCCGACACGAAACCGGGGAAGACGAGTCCGGCGAGCTGACCCTTGATGTCGTTCAGGGGTCCCAGCAGGGCTAGGGAGTTCTGCGTCCGGATGCCGCGCTCGACATCCCGTGCCCTCGTGAGGATGCCTGCGACGAGCGAGACGCAGGCGAACAGCTCCTCGACGATCGCGGCCGAGACGGCGTCGCGCACGCGGCTGAACTCCGCCTCGGTGCGGATCACCCCGCCCGGTACTGTCTGCTCGATGAGAGAGCGCGCGACGGCGCGCCGGCAGTCTTCGATGAGGGAGGCTGCCGAGGGGTAGGGGGATGCCGCCAGGGCGAGCTTCTCGGCGCTCGTCAGGTGCTCTTGCACGTATGAGGCGGGAGAGGGGATGCCCAGCAGCACCAGCCGCAGCACGCCGTCGCGCGTCGCGCGAGCCGCGGCATCCGCCGTCGCCTCGACCCGGATCGAGACAGACGTGCCGCGATCGACGAGCGCCGGGAAGCCGCGCACGACGCCGCCCGCGACGCGGGTGTCGAGGACCTCGGGCAGGTCGCCGAAGTCCCAGGTGGTGACGTCGTCGCATTCGAGGGGAGTGCGGCGGCCCGATGTCGGATCGTCGGCGGGGATCGCGGACGCTCCGATCCCCACGCCCGACTCCGCACGTCGCTGTGCGCTGTCCGGCACCTCCGAGGCGCGTACCGCTGGCTTCCCCGGGGGCTGGGCACCGGGCCTGCTCGCGGTGCCCCGGCTCAGCGAACGCGACACGGCCGTGCGTGCGCGGTCCGAGAGCTCTTCCTGCAGTGCGCGCAGATCCCGCCCCGTCCCGATCGCACGTCCGCGTTCGTCGACGACGCGGAGGTTCATCCGCAGGTGCGCGGGGACGCGCTCGAGATCGAAGTTATCGGCCGTGACCGGCTGGTTCGCGACGGGCTGGATGAGCCGGGCGAGCGCCTCACGAAGCGGCCGTTCAGGCAGTCCCGCGGCATCCTCCGGCCCCTGCCCGGCAAGCTGCGCGCTGAGCTTCTCGGCCCAGTCGGCGGCGGGCACGACGTGTCGGCGGATGCTCTTGGGCAGCGCCCGGAGCAGTGCTGCGATGAGCTCGGCACGGAATCCCGGCACCTGCCAGTCGAAGCCGCGATCCTCGATCTGCGCGAGCAGGGCCAGCGGGACCACGACGCTCACGCCGTCATCGGCGGCTCCCGGCTCGAAGCGGTAGGCGAGCGAGAGCTGCTGCTCGCCCTGCGTCCAGCGGGTGGGGAACTCGCTCCGGTCGGCACGGTCGCCCTGCTCCACGAGGTCGGATTCGCGCATCGTGAGGAGTTTGGGAGTTGTCCGCATCGCCTCGCGCCACCACGCCTCGAAGGAGCGCACGTCGAAGACCTCGACAGGGATCCGCTCGTCGTAGAAGCGGTAGACGACCTCGTCGCCGGCCAGGATGTCGCGCCGTCGCTCGCGTTCCTCGAGCTTCTCGAGTCGCCGGCGCAGGTCCGCGTTGCCGCGCCAGAACCCGGTGACGCTGGTGCTCAGCCGGGTCGGATCCCAGTCGCCCTCGACAAGCGCGTGGCGCAGGAACAGCTCGCGCGAGGCTGGCCGGTCGATCCGCGCGAACTGCACGCGGCGGCGGGGCACGATCTCGACCCCGAACAGGGTCACCTTCTCGTAGGCGACGGCGGCTCCGGCATCCTTCGACCAGTGCGGCTCGGAGATCTGGTGGTGCGCAAGATCGCCCGCGAGGGACTCGGCCCACGCCGGGTCGATCGCTGCGACCGTGCGGGCAAAGGTGCGCGAGGTCTCGACGATCTCGGCGGCCATGACCGCCTGCGGGCTCTTGCGGCGCAGGCCTGACCCGGGGAAGATCGAGAACCGGATGCCGCGGGCACCGCGGTACTCGGGGATGCCGCGCGGACCCTTCTTCCCCTGCCCGGCCGCCCCTGAGCCGGTCGAGGTCCCTGAGCTCGTCGAAGGGCGCCCGTCGAGGATGCCGATCTGAGAGAGCAGTCCGGCGAGGATCGCGCGGTGGATGGCGTCGGGCTCGGCACCCCCCACCCGTTCGCTGCGCTCGCGGGGCGACCGGTGGTCGGCATCCTTCGGCACGAGCGAGCGCAGCTGCCGGTGCACATCGAACCACTCGCGCACGCGCACGTAGTTGAGGTGCTCGGCCCGGCACATCCGGCGGAAGGCGCTGGATCCCAGCTCCTTCTGCTTCGCGCGCAGGTGCTGCCACAGCCCCAGCATCGCCAGGAAGTCGCTCGTCGGGTCGGTGAAGCGGGCGTGCATCCGCTCCGCCTCCTGGCGCAGCGCCTCGCCGGCATCGGCCGAGGGGTGCTCGCGCACGTCCTGGATGGAGAGTCCGGCGACGATCGCGAGCACCGCGGGGACGACCCCGGTCCCTGAGCCCGTCGCGGTCCCTGAGCCTGTCGCGGTCCTTGAGCCTGTCGAAGGGCGCTGCGCCTCGATGAGCATCCGCGCGAAGCGCGGGTCGATCGGCATCCGGGCGATCTCCCGCCCGATGCGGGTGAGCCGGGCCTCGCCGTGCCGGCTCTGGGTGATCGCACCGAGTTCGAGCAGCAGCTCGAAGGCCGCCTTGATGCCGCGCGAATCGGGCGGAGTGAGAAAGGGGAAGTCGGCCAGCTCGCCGAAGCCGAGCGCGAGCATCTGCAGGGTCACCGAGGCCAGCGAGGTGCGCAGGATCTCGGGCTCGGTGTACTCCGGACGCCGGGCGAAGTCCTCCTCGTCGTAGAGGCGGATCGCGATCCCGTCGCTCGTGCGGCCGGCGCGACCGGAGCGCTGGTTCGCCGAAGCCTGCGAGATCGCCTCGATCGGCAGTCGTTGCACCTTCGAGCGCGGGCTGTAACGCGAGATGCGGGCCGTTCCGGTGTCGATCACGTACCGGATGCCGGGGACCGTCAGACTCGTCTCGGCGACGTTCGTGGCGAGGATCACGCGGCGGCGCACGCCCGCGACCCGGCTGGGTTCGAACACGCGGTGCTGCTCGGCCGCCGAGAGACGCCCGTAGAGGGGGAGGACCTCGGTGGGACGGGAGTCCTTGGCATAGGCGCTGCGCACGGCATCGGCGGCATCCCGGATCTCGGCCTCGCCGGGAAGGAACACCAGCACATCGCCGGATGGCTCGTCGTCGAGTTCGCGCAGGGCGGCGACGATCGCTGAGACCTCGTCTTCGGGTTCGACCGCGGTCGTTGAGCGAGCGCCAGGGGCGCGAGTCGAAACGCGGTGTGAACGAGGATTTTTCCGTGCGGCCCCCAGGCCGGGGCGTTTCGCCTCGCCGCGCTCGCTCGACGACCAGTTCGCGCCTTCCGCCGCTGGAGGCCGATACCGGATCTCAACCGGATACGTGCGCCCCGACACCTCGATGACCGGCGCGGGCTCACCATCCGTCGCGGCGAAGTGCGCCGCGAAGCTCTCCGGGTCGATCGTGGCGCTCGTCACGATCACCCTGAGATCCGGCCGCTCGGGGAGGATCCGCTTCAGGTACCCGAGCAGGAAGTCGACGTTGAGGGAGCGCTCATGCGCCTCGTCGATGATGATCGTGTCGTAGCGCCGCAGCAACCGGTCGCGATGGATCTCGTTCAGCAGGATCCCGTCGGTCATCAGCGCGATGCGCGTGGCATCCGAGACCTCATCGGTGAAGCGCACCTTGTAGCCGACCAGACCGCCGAGCGGCACGCGCAGCTCTTCGGCGACGCGCTCGGCGATCGTGCGTGCCGCCAGGCGGCGCGGCTGGGTGTGGGCGATGCGCTCGCGGCCGAGTTCCAGGCAGATCTTGGGCAGCTGGGTGGTCTTGCCCGACCCCGTGGCACCCGCGACGATCACGACCTGGTGATCCCGGATGGCGCGCGCGATCTCGTCCCGGGCGGCGCTGACGGGCAGCTCCGGGGGATAGGAGATCACGGGCTCGGACATAGCCTTCCATCGTATGCTGAACCACCCCGCCGCGCCCTCGTCGACGGTCCCACGGATTCACCGAATCGCACCCGATCGCGTGAGTCGGTGAGACCAGCGGGTCAGCCCTCTTTGGACGGTCCCGCGGATTCACACCTGCGGGCGAGCTGAGGTGAAGGTCTGAGACCGGTCAGGGCCGCTCCGCTGGCCGGGTACGCGGACCCGCTGAGCGAGCGTTGAAGACCGGGGTTAGGGTGGATGGCATGATCCCCTCCCTGACTCTCAACGACGGTCGCACGATCCCGCAGCTCGGCTACGGCGTCTTCAAGGTTCCGCCCGCCGACACCGAACGCGCAGTGAGCGAGGCCTTCGAGATCGGCTACCGGCACATCGACACCGCCACGATCTACGGCAACGAAGAAGGCGTCGGTGCCGCGATCGCGCGCAGCGGCATCCCGCGCGGTGAGATATTCGTCACCACGAAGCTGTGGAACGACCGCCACGACGGCGAGGAGCCGCACGCGGCGATCGCCGAGAGCCTGGCACGGCTGGGGATCGATCGGGTGGACCTCTACCTCGTGCACTGGCCGACCCCGGCCAAAGACAATCACGTGCACGCCTGGCAGAAGCTCATCGAGATCCGCGAGGCGGGACTTGCCACCAGCATCGGTGTGTCGAACTTCCTCGTGCCCCACCTGGAGCGCGCGGTCGCCGAGACCGGCGTCGTGCCGGCCGTCAACCAGATCGAACTGCATCCCGCCTACCAGCAGCGCGAGGTCGTGGACTGGTGCGCGGCGCATAATGTGCGCATCGAGGCCTGGGGGCCGCTCGGCCAGGGCAAGTACGACCTTTTCGGCGCACCGGCAGTAGCCGATGCCGCGGTCGCGCACGACCGCACCCCGGCGCAGGTGGTGCTGCGTTGGCATCTGCAGAAGGGCAACATCGTCTTCCCCAAGTCGGTGCACGCCGAGCGCCTCCGCGAGAATATGGACATCTTCCGGTTCACGCTCGACGAGCACGAGATGGCGGCGATCGATGCGCTCGATCCCGGCGACGGATCGGGGCGCGTGAGCGCCCACCCCGACGAGGTGAACTGACCGCGGCCATGGGAGAGCGGCTGGCGGCGACGCTGAGCCCCTATCTGCGCGCGCACGCCGACAACCCGGTGGACTGGTGGCCCTGGGGGCCTGAGGCCCTCGCCGAGGCGCGACGGCGGGATGTGCCGCTGCTGATCTCGATCGGCTACTCGACCTGCCACTGGTGTCACGTGATGGCGCGGGAGTCGTTCTCCGACCTCGAGACCGCTGCGCGCATGAACGAGGGATTCGTCTGCGTGAAGGTCGATCGCGAGGAGCATCCGGATGTCGACGCCGCCTATATGGCTGCGGCATCCGCCTTCACGCAGAACCTGGGATGGCCCCTGACTGTCTTCGCGACGCCGGGTGGTCGCGTCTTCTTCGCAGGCACCTACTGGCCGCCGGAAGCGCGGGCACCGATGCCCGCGTTCCGGGATGTGCTCGCCGCCGTGCGCGAGGCGTGGACCGAGCGACGGGACGCCGTCGAGGGCACGGCGGCAGGGGTGGCAGAGGCGCTCGCCGAAGCGGCGCGGGGCGCGCCGGGAGATCTTCCGGATGCCCGTGCGCTGGCTCGTGCCGCGGGCGAGATCGCGGCGCGCGAAGACCGGGTGCACGGCGGCTTCGGCGGTGCGCCGAAATTCCCGGTCGCGACGACGCTGGGGTTCCTGCAGACCCCGCTCGTGCGGCGTGAGGCACGGGATGCCGCGGGGGCGGCATCCCGTGCACTTCGCGCGATGGCCGCCTCCGAGCTGCGCGACCCGGTAGAGGGCGGATTCTTCCGCTACGCCACCGGCCGCGACTGGACCGTGCCGCACTACGAGCGGATGCTCACCGACAACGCGCAGTTGCTGAATGTGGCGGTGTCTGCAGGAGACGCCGCAACGGCTCGGGGGATCGCCGGGTTCCTGCTCAGCGTGCTGCAACTGCCCGGCGGCGGTCTCGGGGCCGCGCAGGACTCGGAATCCTGGATCGGCGGCGAGCGCAGCGAGGGCGGCTACTCCCGGCTCCCGGCTGCGGAGCGCGCGGGGCTGGAGCCGCCGGCGGTGGACGGAAAGGTGATCACCGGCTGGAACGGGCTCGCGATTGCTGCGCTTGCCCGGGCAGGCCTCGTGCTCGGGGAGCGGTCGTGGGTGGACGCCGCGGCGAAAGCGGCCAGCTTCGTGCTGCGCGCCAATCGCGGGAGCGGGGGAGAGCTCGTCCGGTCTTCGCTGGAGGGTGCGGCATCCGCCGCGGTGGCGACGCTCGCCGACCTCGGGATGCTGGCCGAGGGGCTGTTCGCGCTCGCCCTGGCGAGCGGCGAGGCATCCTGGGCGGTGACGGCGCGGGAGCTGCTCGATGACGCCCTGCGGGCAGAGGTGAGGGTCGACCCCGTACTCGCGTCCGAGGGCATCGCCCTCTCGCCCGACGACAGCGATGGCGACCTGCCCTCGGGGCGGTCGGCGGTCGCGCTCGCAGCCCTGACCGCGTGGTGGCTCGGCGCGGGCGAGGAGTACCGGCGGCACGCCGAAGGACTGGTCCGTGGCGGTGCTCCGCGCGCGCTCGGGCAGCCCTTCGCGCACGGTGCCCTCCTGCGCGTCGCCGCCGGGCTCGTCGAGGCCTCGCGGCAGCTCGTGGTGGTCACCGAAGACCCGGAGGGACCGCTCGCCACCGCCGCGCGGACCGCGGATGCCGATGTCGTCGCGATCCTCACCCCCGTCCAGGTGCGCGACTTCACCGCGGCCGGCTTCACGCTGTTCGAGGGGAAGGATGCCGCGGCTGGCCTCGCCTACGACTGCCGTGCTTTCGCGTGCCGGCTCCCGGCATCCGATCCCGCGGCAGTCTCCCTGGAGCGCTGAACGGGTTTGCTCGGTTCATTGAGCGCAGGCGCGCAGCGCCGAAGTCGAGACGGAGCGGTGCGGCCGTCGTTTCGTCTCGCTCCGTTCGTGGAGCTACCGTGGCGTGGTCACCTATTGCGCGGGTGCTCACGCGCGGTGCGCTCGTTGCCATGTCGGTAGTCGCCGGTGACGCGCGCCATCAACTGCTGGGGGTCCTGCCGGGTGACCGACTCGAGGAACTCCGTCGCCGTGGCACCGCGCAGCACGGTCGCCTTCTTGCCGTGATGGGTGATGACGACCTCGTCGCCGCGGACGAGGTAGGCGAAACCGTGCGGAGCAGCCATCGTTCGATTCCTCCCTCAGATCCAGCGCGGCATCCAGTTGTGGATGAGCCAGAACTCGTACGGCACTGACATCCCGGTCCACACCGGGTAGAAGAAGATCGACAGCACCAGCACGACGGCGAGGAAGACCCAGACCGTGCGCTGACCCGACTGGCGGCGATGCAGCGGATCCTCCCGGCGGCCCGCGATCCGGCGCAGCACGAGCGCGAGGGCGAGCACGACGAAGGGCAGCATCGTGATCGTGTAGAACTGGTATTTCGTCCGCTCCGGGTACATCAGCCACGGCAGGTAGGTGAAGGCGAGCCCGGCGAGCGGGACGGTCAGTACCCATGAGATCGGCTGCCGCTGGATCAGCCCGCGGATGAAGAGGTACAGCAGGAACAGGGATGCCGCGACCCCCGCGTACCAGATGAGCGGGTTGGGGATGGTCGAGATCACCGCGATGCAGTGATCCGGCGTCCAGCACGAGGCGTCGTCCTTGCCGACCCACACCGCGGTCGGGCGCAGCAGCAGCGGCCACTCCCACGTCGGGCTCTGGTACGAATGGCCACGTGTGAGGCCGACGTGGAAACCGTAGATCGCCTTGTGGTACTCCCAGAGCGAGAGCAGTGCGTTGTCGGTCTTGTTGCGGCCGTAGCCGCCCTCGGTGACCAGCCACCCGGTCCACGAGACGAGATAGGTGACCGCCGCGATCGGCACGAGCAGCAGGAAGGTCACCGGTCCCTGGCGGACGGCGGCATCCGTCGGCCAGAAGTGGACGCCCGCGCGGCGACGGGCGAGGGCATCGGTGACGACGACATAGATGCCGAGCCCGGCGAGGGCATAGATTCCGGACCACTTCACCGCGCAGGCTGCGCCCAGCACGATACCCGCCGCGAGCAGCCAGGGCCGACGCCACAGAACCCGGCCCCACAGCGGCGGCGGGGCATCCGGATCCCGATATTCCAGAATCGGAATGGTTCGCTGGCGGTCCAGCAGCACGAAGTAGGTCCCGAGCAGGATGAACAGGGCGAGGCTTCCGTCCAGCAGCGCGATTCTGCTCATCACGATCGCCAGGCCGTCGATCGCGAGCAGGCCCGAGGCGAGGGAGGCGACGACGATCGAGCGGGTGATCGTGAGCGCGACGATGTAGAGCAGCAGCACCAGCGCGGTGCCGACGAGCGCGGTCGTCAGCCGCCATCCGGTGGTCGAGCCCGGCCCGAGCAGGCCCATGCCGAGGGCGATGATCCATTTGCCCAGCGGCGGGTGCGCGATGAAGCTGCCCCTCTCGGTGAGCGCGCTGGTGTCGCCCTGCTCGAACAGCTCGTTCGCACCCTCCTCCCAGACGCCCTCGTAGCCGAGAGTCCACAGCGCCCAGGCATCTTTGACGTAATAGGTCTCGTCGAAGGCCAGCTCGTGCGGGTGGGCGATGTTCCACAGCCGCAGGATGCCGGCGAGCACCGTGATGAGGAGGGGTGCCAGCCACCGGATCACCCGGTGCCTGGCGGGATCGTTCAGCATGCCGTCGCGCAGGCGCTCCCAGACGGTGGGGCGCTCGGGCGTCGCGGTGCTCACCGTTCCAGCCTAGGTGCTCGTCACCGCCCTCCGACCTCATAGGCTGGGCACGTGCTCATCCTCGCGGCGACTCCGATCGGCAACCTCGGCGACGCCTCGCGGCGGCTCGCCGAGGTGCTCGAGAACGCCGAGGTGATCGCCGCCGAGGACACCCGTACCGCGCAGCGCCTGCTTCGCGCGCTCGGGATCGCGAACCGGCCGCGCCTTGTCGCCGTGCACGACCACAACGAGAAGGAGCGCGCGGCCGATCTGGTCGCGCTCGCGGCATCCGGCGACCTCGTGGTGCTGAGCGACGCCGGGATGCCGACGGTGAGCGATCCGGGCTACGGCCTGGTCGCCGAGGCTGTCGCGCAAGGAGTGACAGTGACGGCCGTGCCCGGGCCGAGCGCGGTCATCACGGCCCTCGCCGTCTCGGGGATGCCGACTGACCGCTTCGCCTTCGAGGGGTTCCTGCCGCGCAAGGCGGGCGAGCGTCGCGCGGCGCTGTCGGCGCTCGCGGACGAGCCGCGCACGATGGTGTTCTTCGAGTCACCCGCACGGCTGGCCGCGACGCTCGACGACATGGGCACCGTCTTCGGGCCGCAGCGCCGGATCGCGGTGTGCCGCGAACTGACGAAGCTCTACGAGGAGGTGCGGCGGGGCACCGCTGCAGAACTGGCCGCCTGGGCGGCGGAGGGCGTGCGGGGCGAGATCTGCATCGTCGTCGAGGGCGCACCGCCACGATCCTTCTCACCCGAGGAGGGCGTTCGCCAGGTGCAGCAGCTCGTGGCATCCGGAACCCGTCTGAAGGATGCCGCCGCCGAGGTCGCCGCCCACACCGGCCTGTCCGCCCGCGACCTGTACCAGGCGGTGCTCGCGGCGCGGTCCATCACGGAAGGCCCGTAACAAGCCCCCGCACCCGCTCTAGACTTGTACGCATGCCCGCAGGCGAATCCTTCTACATCACGACCCCGATCTACTACCCTTCCGATGTGCCGCACATCGGCCACGGGTACACCTCGGTCGCGGTCGATGCCCTCGCGCGCTGGCACCGGCAGGCGGGCGATGACACCTGGATGCTCACCGGCACCGACGAGCACGGGCAGAAGATGCTGCGGGCGGCAGCCGC
>CAZHML010000014.1:39312-43892 GCA_964533745.1 uncultured Microbacterium sp. | reverse complement strand
GACCCCAGTCGTGCGCGTCGAGCAGCGACAGGTGCGCGTACTCGCCCTTCCGGCGGCTCGTGAGGATCTGGTAGGTCGCGATCGTGACCGGCTTGACCTCTTTGACCTGCCCGGAGTACTCGCCGATCTCCTCGGCGGTGAGCGAGGTGCGCCGCAGCAGCTCATCGCGCCACTGGCGCGCGCTGACGGTGTTCGTGACCAGGATCAGCGTCGTCGTCGCCGTCTCGGCCATGGTCGCCGCCCCCACGATGGTCTTGCCCGCGCCGCAGGGGAGCACCACCACGCCCGAGCCGCCCTCGGTGAAGGCGGTCACCGCCTCGCGCTGGTAGGGGCGCACCGCCCAGTCGTCCTCGCGCAATGCGATCGGATGCGGCGTCCCGGCCGTGTATCCGGCGAGGTCCTCGGCGGGCCAGCCGATCTTCAGCAGCTCCTGCTTGATCTGCCCGCGCGCCCAGGCGTCGATGACATAGCGGTCGGGGGCCGGATGCCCGACCAGAAGCGGCTGGATCCGCTTGTTGCCGGCGACCTGGGTGAGCACCGCCGGGTCGTCCGAGCGCAGGACCAGGATGCCCTCGTCATCCCGCTCGATGACCAGCCGCCCGTATCGCGAGACGGTCTCGCGGATGTCGATCGCCACCGATGGCGGCACGGGAAAGCGCGAGAAGCGCTCGAGGGTGCCGAGCATGTCGTCGGTGTCATGCCCCGCGGCGCGGGCGTTCCACAGGCCCAGGCGCGTGATGCGGTAGGTGTGGATGTGCTCGGGCGCACGCTCGAGCTCTGCGAAGACGGCAAGTTCGTGCCGGGCGCTCTCGGCATCCGGATGCGCCACCTCCAGCAGCACGGTGCGGTCGCTCTGCACGATCAGGGGGCCGTCAGCCATAACGATCAAGCCTACCTGGCATGCCGAGCGGGCGGCCCTCGCCGCCCTCAGCCGACCGGCCGGATCGAGCGGATGTGCGAGATGGGCAGAGTCCGCTCGACGTCAGCAGCACGGTCGGTGCCGCGCAGTCGCCCGCCGCCGACCCCGGTGACCTCGAGGGTGAGCTCGCGCGAGGATCCGTCCGGCATCCCGACCTCGACGACGAGGACCTCGCGCACCTGCACGGCAGCCTCCAGAGCGCGGCTGAGCCACGCCGCCTCGGCATCGGGGCCGTGGCTCGCGCGCAGCCGGGCGATGAGGGGGGCGTGGACATCGGTGGGCTCGGCGGCGGGGACGGGGGATGCCGCCTGTCGCCGCAACTGAACCGGCTGCCCGTCCTCGCCCAGGTGCACCGCGGGGTAGCGCGCCTCGGTGAGCGCCCAGGTGACGCTCGCCGCGTTCACGCGCGAGACGAGGTCGTCGCCCAGGGCGGTGAGGCCGAGGTGGCGCAGCGCATGGTCGATCAGCATCGTCTCGATCAGGTGCGGGTCGTCGCTGCGGACGCGCGTGCGACCCTCGTTGCCGCGCACCTGAACGAGGCCGTGGCGCTGGGCGGTGCGCTCGAGAAGGTAGTCGAGGGGCTGCGGGATGCCGGTGAGCGAGAGACTCGCAAGGAACTCTCGCAGCGACTGCGCATTCTCGCCGAGGGCGAGAGCCCGCGCGAGGGACTCGGCGGTGAAACGGTAGCTCGAGGCCTGCGCCGCCGACTCCCGCTCGGCCGCAGCGCGCAGCCGCAGATCGAGCATGGGCGCGAGAGGGCCGGGGGCGATCGCGGTCAGGTCGTTCTGCAGGAAGATGCGATCCACCTCCTGCGGCAGCAGCTTCTCGAGCTCCGCCGTCTCGGTGGGTCGGCCACGACCGAGAGCGGTCGCCCAGGCGAGTTCCGCGCCCTCGGGCGTCACGATCCCGAGCAGCTCTGCCCGCCCGCGTAGCACCGCGCTGGCCTCGGCCCAGCCGGGGTTCCAGGGTTCGGCCCCCGACCAGGTGTGCGGCGGCACCCAACCGCCGTCTGCCGCGCGGATGCTGCGGGGGAGCGCCGCGCGGAACCCTTCGGCCAGCACCGCCCACCGCGGCGCGGCCGCCTGCGAGAGCCATCGTTCGCCGCGCTCGGTGAGGCGCAGCTCGCGCTCCGCGGTCGCGGCGATGTCGGCGTCGATCGCCGTGGCGACGACCTCGGCCGGTTCGATCCCGGGGGGGAGCGCATCGGCGAGCCGCTTGCGTTCGACCGCCGTGGGTGCGCCTCCGGTCAGCAGCGCCAGCGGCACGTCGCGGATGGCGAGCAGGAGCTCTGCCACCGCGACGAGGTGCGTGAAGGCGCGCTCGGCGGCGTGCGCGGCATCCGTCTCGCTGACGGTGGCGGGTGCAGCATCCGGGAGGGGGGCGATCTCACGGCCGCGCGCCGCGGCGACCACGACCGCGAAGGGAATGCCCTCGGCATCGGCGAGAGCCACATCGCGCAGCACCGCCGAAGGCTGCCCCGCACGCAGGGCGCTCGCCTCGGCATGCGCAAGCCTTTCGACCGCCCGGGCCACAGCCGTGGGCTCGAGCAGCGCCTCGGCCGCGTCGAAGAAGTCGTTCCACCCCACCCCGACGGGCACGGACCGCTCGATGAATAGCGTGGCGAGCACGTCGTCACCCCGGGCGGCGAGCCACTCGGCGAGCCGTCGTGCGTCCGTCGTCATCTCCCGGTGCGCTTGGCGGTGCGGCCGTTGCGCACGAAGGTCATGATGAGCAGCAGGATGATCATCCCCAGGCCCAGTGGCAGCCCCCAGAACGGCACCCCGGCCACGACCGGCCAGAGGCCGTGCGCGAAGTCCTCTTGCCGCATGCCCGTGGCGGTGCCGATGATGATCGCGAGAAAGCACGCGACCGAGACCGCGATGATCCCGAGCGCGCCGAAACCGAGGATGCGATCGATCGCACGAACCGGGGCTGTCGGGGTGGGGGAGTTGCCGCTCATCGTTCTCAGCCTAATGCCTCGCGCGAGTGACCGACTAGGCTGGGGGGGTGCGCGCACACGCGCAGTTCGGTCATTGATTCAGCGAGGTTGTTCCATGCCCACCGGCAAGGTCAGGTTCTACGACGAGGACAAGGGATTCGGCTTCATCTCCAGCGATGAGGGCGAGGACGTCTTTCTGCACGCCACGGCGCTACCCGCGGGCATCACCGCGGTCAAGCCCGGCACGCGCCTGGAGTTCGGCGTCGCCGACGGCAAGCGGGGCCTGCAGGCGCTGTCGGTGCGGGTGCTGGATGCACCGCCGAGCGTGGCCCGCGCCAAGCGCAAGCCCGCCGACGACATGGCGATCATCGTCGAAGACCTCGTGAAGCTGCTCGACGGGATCGGCGGGGACCTGCGCCATGGGCGCTACCCCTCTTCGAGCCAGGGCCGCAAGGTCGCAGCCGTGCTGCGCAAGGTGGCTGATGACCTCGACGCCTGACGCGCGCCTGATCGCCGCGCACGACATCGCGCTTTCGGCGCTGGCCGAGATCACGCCGGCTTCGACGGTAGGGGATGCCGCGGGCTACACCGTCGAAGAAGACGGCTCGGTGTCGCTGCGCTTCGCGAACAACCTCGCCGGCTACCCCGGCTGGTTCTGGACGGTCACGGTTGCGGTGGTCGAGGATGCCGAGCCCACCGTGCTCGAACTGGAACTGCTGCCAGGCGAGGACGCCCTCCTCGCACCCGAGTGGACTCCCTGGGCCGAGCGTCTCGCCGAGTACCGGGCGGCGATGGCTGCGGCAGCCGAGGCGGCGGGCGTGGACGCTGAGGGCGGCGAGGACGACGAGCTGGATGACGACGAGGACGACCTCGACGACGAGGACGATCTGGATGACGACCTCGACGATCTTGACGACCTCGATGCCGTGGACTTCGACGAGGACGGCTCGCCCCTGCTCGACGCGGGCGATCTCGACGGGGTGGACATCGACGAGCTGGATGAGCCGGACGAGGACGATCCCGACGACTCCGACGAGGGCGGAGATCCCGACGACGAGGAGTAGCTCCTAACCGAGCCTCTTCAGCACGTAGTCGATGCTGCGCAGCAGCTGGCGCACGTCATCCGGCTCGATCGAGACGAAGGTCGCGATGCGCAGCTGGTTGCGGCCGAGCTTGCGGTAGGGCTCGGTGTCGACGATCCCGTTCGCGCGCAGCGCCTGGGCGAGGGCGGCGGCATCCACGCTCTCGTCGAAGTCGATCGTGGCGACCACGGGCGAGCGGTGCGCCGGATCGGCAACGAAAGGCGTCGCCACCGGCGAGGCCTCGGCCCAGGCGTAGATCGCATCCGACGACTCTTTCGTGCGTGCGGCCGCCCAGGCGAGCCCGCCGTGGTCGAGGATCCAGCCGAGCTGGTTGTCCAGCAGGTGCAGGGTCGCCACCGCCGGCGTGTTCAGCGTCTGGTTCAGCCGCGAGTTGTCGACGGCGTTCTTGAGGCTGAGGAACTCGGGGATGTAGCGGCCGGATGCCGCGATCTTCTCGATCCGCTCGATCGCCGCGGGCGAGACGGCCGCGAACCACAGCCCGCCGTCTGAGCCCAGGTTCTTCTGCGGGGCGAAGTAGTAGACATCCGTCTCGGCGATGTCGACCTCTATCCCGCCCGCGGCGCTCGTGGCGTCGACGACGGTGAGGGCGCCGTCTGCGGCGACCCGCGTGACGGGGGCG
>CAZHML010000014.1:0-39302 GCA_964533745.1 uncultured Microbacterium sp. | reverse complement strand
GGGGCGGCGACGCCGGTGGAGGTCTCGTTGTGCGGCCAGGCGTAGACGTCGACGCCTCCGGTCGCCTCGGGGGTCGTGAGCGAACCGGGATCCGCGGAGCGCACATCCGGAGCCTCGAGCCAGGGCGCGGCAGCCGCGGCGGCGAACTTGCCGCCGAACTCGCCGAAGACGAGGTTCTGCGCGCGCTGCTCGATCAGCCCGAAGGCCGCGGCATCCCAGAACGCGGTCGAGCCGCCGTTCGCGAGCAGGATCTCATAGCCCTCGGGGACGCGCAGGAGAGCAGCCAGGCGCTCGCGGACGCTGCCGACGAGGCTCTTCACGGGTGCCTGCCGGTGCGAGGTCCCGAGCAGACTCGCCCCGCGGGTCACCAGCGCCTCGAGCTGCGCGGGGCGCACCCTGGCGGGTCCGCAGCCGAAGCGGCCGTCAGCGGGCAGAAGGTCACCGGGGATCTCAATCGCCATGCTTGCGATTCTAGAGGCCAGGGCATCCGGCGCCCGACGGGATGACGCGCCACGCTGTCGCCGCCGCTCAGTAAGCTTGCTGCAGACGGTTGCGGAGGCCCAGATGACAGACCTGATCGATACCGCGGAGATGTATCTCCGCACGATCCTCGAACTCGAAGAAGAGAACATCGTGCCGCTACGCGCGCGCATCTCCGAGCGGCTCGGGCACTCCGGTCCCACGGTTTCGCAGACGGTCGCGCGCATGGAGCGCGACGGGCTTGTCGTCGTCTCGGACGACCGGACGCTCGAGCTGACCGAGGCCGGACGCCGCAAGGCGATCGACGTGATGCGCAAGCATCGGCTCGCCGAGCGCCTGCTCTCGGACGTGATCGGCCTGGACTGGGCTTTCGTGCACGAAGAGGCCTGCCGCTGGGAGCACGTCATGAGCGAGCAGGTGGAGCGGCGGCTGGTGGAGCTGCTGGGGCACCCCACCGAGTCGCCCTACGGCAACCCCATCCCCGGGCTCGACCAGATCGGGGGCGCGCCGGGCGCGGCCTTCGAAGAGGGCGTGATCGGGCTCGTGACCCGCATGAACCAGACCGAGGGCCCGGTGCAGGCGGTGGTGCGCCGGCTCGCCGAGCCCGCGCAGATCGATCCCGAGCTGCTCGCGCAGCTGCGGGATGCCGGGGTGCTCCCCGGAGCTGCCGGGGACTTCCGGTTCAGCGAGGGCTATGTGCTCATCCAGATGGACGGGCAGGATGAGGGGCTGGAGCTGCCGGTCGAGCTGGCATCCCACATCTTCATCCTGGACGATCAGACCTGATCCGGCGCAGAGGGGCGCATATGGGGCGGATTGTCAGGTAGCCAATGTGACATTGCTCGTCGTCGTCCGATAGCCTGGATGGAGTCGCTCGTGACCGGATCCCGGGCGGCGCTTCGCGTCGATTGCCTCAACGGCTCGTCACCGGCGCGAAGGCGAAGCACCGAGTGCCCGATAAGCGAAGTGCGGACGAGTCGGCGCAGAGCGCAGGGGCACCGGAGGAAAAGTTTTGACCGTAGACATCGATCACGCCGAGCGCTCACCGGTACGCGCCTCGGCTCGTCGCTCGTCGAGCACCGCGCACCCTCTGCGCTCCCTTGCTGTCATGGGTGCCGTGGGCACTCTCGTCGCTGCCGTGGCCCTTCCTGCCTACACCGGTTCCGCACCGGCGAATGCCACCGCGACCCTGCAGCAGGTTGCCAGCGACAATGCGCAGTCGCTCGTGGTCGCATCCGAGATCGGATCTGCCGAGCTGGAGCGCACCGCGTATCTCGCGACCAGCGAGAAAGAGGTTGAGAAGATCAAGGCGCAGCGCGCCGCTGCCTCTCGCTACGCTCAGACGGCGTCGGTGCGGACCATGCTCGACAAGAGCGACTACCCGATCACCTCGCCCGGTTCCGGTGAGGTGCGCTATCCGCTTCCGAAGGACTCCTACAAAGTCAGCCGCACGGTCGGCGGCGCGCACCGCGGTGCCGACATGGTTGCCACATCCGGAACGCCGATCTACGCCGCCGCGGCGGGCGTCGTGAGCGTCTCGAGCGAGAGCTACTACGGCTATGGTGTGGCGATCAAGATTGAAAGCGTCATCGGCGGCAAGAAGGTCTCGACCCTCTACGCGCACATGATCCGCGGCAGCCGTCAGGTCAAGGCGGGCGATACCGTCGAGGCCGGGCAGCGCATCGGCCGTGTCGGCAACACCGGGGCGTCCCGCGGCGCGCACCTGCACTTCGAGGTCAAGGTCAGCGGCGCGCTCGCCGAGCCGATCGCCTGGCTCAAGGCCAACGCGGGCTGAGCGCGGCTCCGACACGCCCGGCGTCTTCGCCTCTTCTTCCGGCTTCCGGTCAGGGGTCTGGGTTAGCCTGAATCCGTCGTCACTCGATTCAGGAGATTCCGATGCACCGACCACCGAGCATCCGCACCATGGATGACCTCGGTCGTCATGTGCTTCGGCATCGTTCGCAAGGATGCCGCGGCTCTGTCGCGGACCGAGGGCGCTGTTCTTAGAACAGTGCCCTTTTGCATCCCGCGACCGCGATCGAGGTGGCGTCGCAAGAGTCGAGAGTGCCGGGAAGCCGTCCCGGCGTATCGAGAGGATGACGATGCGCACACTTGTCCTGAACGCGGGGTACGAACCGCTGGCCGTGGTTTCGTTCAAACGAGCCCTCGTGCTCGTGATGAACCAGAAGGCCTCCGTGATCGAGCACGTCGAGGGCGATCCGGTCCGTGCCGCCCACGGCGACTACGAACGCCCGGCGGTGATCGTGCTCAGCCGCTATGTGCGTGTGCCGCACACGCGACGCATCCCTGTGACGCGCCGCGGCGTGTTGCGCCGGGATGGCTACCGCTGCGGCTACTGCGGGCGGGGCGCGGCGACCGTCGATCATGTTCTGCCGCGTTCGCGCGGGGGCGGGGACACCTGGGAGAACCTCGTCGCCTGCTGCCTGCGCTGCAACAACGCCAAGGCCGACCGGACGCCCCGCGAGATGGGCTGGGAGCTGCGGATGACGCCGCAACCGCCGCGTGGCGGCACCTGGACGGTGCGGGGCGCCGAGCGGCAGGATCCGAAGTGGGAGCCGTATCTGCCGGTTGCGGCGTGAGGTTCCTGCTGCTTCCCCGGTTCGCTCGATGACCTGCCGTTAGACTGGGGGAGCCAGCCTCTCTAGCTCAATGGAAGAGCAGTTCCGTCCTAAGGAAACGGTTGGGGGTTCGAGTCCCTCGAGGGGCACCATGTGAGGCTTACTGCAATTCCCAACCCTTTCCGAGGGGTCAGAGAGCAGAGCCAGTAGGAAATCATCAAGCAGGTCACCGAAATCGGTGGTCTGCTTTGTTGTTGGTATGCCGCTGTGGCGTTGAGCTTCTGCCGTTGCGAGTTCGCGCGCAAACAGTTCGTCGCTATCGTCTTGGTAGGCAGTCCAGCCTCGCTGTGCGGCCAGCAGCTCGCGCAGTGGCGTGTTGATCTCGTCACCGACGACTTCCTCGTTCACGACATAGATGTGCTTGAAGATCGCCTGGTTGAGGAGGCGTCGCGTCTCATCGCTGGCATGGCGGTATAGCTCGTAGGGCTGTTCCAGCAGCTTCAGATGCGCCTCGATGTAGGCGAGCCCTGGAGTGATGTCATCTTTGATCGACTCCAGCTCTGTCTGGAGTTCTTTGCGCTGTTGGTTGATGTCTCGGAGTTTGCTACGCACAGTAGGCGTCGCGATCTCGCCATCTGCGGCGAGGTCGATGAGGTTTCGCTCTTGGGTTGAGAGTCGTTCGAGTCTCGCCTCGATCTGCTCGTGGAGCATTTTCTGCGCGCCTGCTTGATCGGTGAGCGCAGCTTCCATCTGGTTGCGGATGGCGTGAACGAACTCAGGACGGAAGATGATTGTCTTGTAGTGAAGCTCGATGGCTTCTTCGACTCGGCTGATGTTCGAGTACGGAGCGTCGCAGGTGTGATCCTGAACGCCGCGGCAGAAGAAATAGGAATAGGTGGTCTTGGTCTTGTTCTTGACGTGCATCAGGATCATGCGCCGGTTGGTGTCGGCTTCGAGCCGGCAGCGGCCGCACCAGATCGTACCTTTGAGGTAGTGGTCGTGTTTGCGCCGACGTTCGCTGGCGTACCCACGGGAGTCCATGAGGGACTGGACACGGTCAAAGAGCTTGGTGTCGATCAAGGCCTCGTGTCGTCCGTCATAGTATTCGCCTTTGTAGCGAACCTCTCCGAGGTAGTACCGATCACGAAGCATCTGCTGGATTTTCGAGTCGGACACTGGCCCGGCAGGGCGACGTGCCGTGGCTCGGGTGAGGAGGCCACGGTCGGTGAGTTCGTCGGCGATGTCTTGGAACGTGTAGTTGCCGCTGGCGTAGAGTTCGAAGGCGACCTTGACGAACGGTGCGCGTTCGGGGTCGGGCGCGATGGTGTTCACTCTGCGTCCCTCGATATTCTCGATCACATTGAGATACCCAAGGGGCGCGCGGCCAAGAGTGCCGCCACTCTTCGCCTTCTGTCCCATCTTGTATGCGATCTCTGCGCCGTCTTTGGCGCTGCGGTACTCGTTGAACGCCGCGAGCAGGCCGTGCATGAGTTGGCCGACGGGAGTGTCATCGATCGATTCGGTGGCAGAGATCAGGGTGACCCCTCGCTTGCGCAGGTCGGCCATCACGATGGCATCATCGAGCCGATTGCGTGCGAAGCGACTCAGGTCGTGGACGATGATCGCGTCGACATCACGGTTGTGCGAGATACGCTCTAGCATTTCCTGGAATTTGATCCGTTTGGTCATTTCGGTCGCGCTGCGGCCAGGTTCGATGTACTCATCGACAACAACGAGACCGAGCTGTTCCGCCTTCCGTGTGCATGAGGCACGTTGCGACGGGATCGAGATTCCTTCAGGGTCGTAGTCGGTGTTGACCTGGCCTTTGCTGGAGACGCGCAGGTATAGGACCGCGCGCGTCCCTGCCGGAGCGTGTGTTGCAGCAAAGGCATTGTCGGCGACGAACTCCGCGAACAGTTCGTCCTCGCTGATCTCGGTTTTTGCTGGTCGGAGCGGCGAGGGTGCCACGGCGAAGGCCGACGACGTGTTATTGGGTGGGCTCATAGGGGCCTCCTTCGGTTAGTTCCTCCGGATTAACGCTCGAAACGCCGGGGAAGTCCAGTCCTTTCGCGGCTTCCAGGGCAACTTCACCGGTTCCTACGGGGGTCGGGGCGGTGTTGTAGTTTTCGCCTCGTTCACCGTGCCTATTGCCGCGGCCGTCGCGCTGAACGAGGTATGTGCCGAGCCAGTCGATCAGTTCTTTCGTGTGGGCGGCGATGGTGGGGGCGTTGTACAGCGTGAGGTATTCATCGCGAAGGGACGGGTAGTCGCCTTCTCCGGTGCGCCCGAAAGCAGCCAGCGCAGATTGGCGTCCGTGGGCGCGTCCGAGGACGTGTGCGATGCAGCGAGCAGTGCCATCATCGATCTCTGTCTTGTTGGCCATCGCACGAGCAATACCTTCGGTGATGTATTCACTGAAGCGAGCGCTGGCAACGTGGAGTCGACGCCAGTCGACTTCTTCACTGTCCTGGACTGGACGTGGTTCGTGTTCGCTCATGACTGCACTCCACGGCTGAAGAGCACATATCGGCCGAGAGCGTCGACCCAGGCTTCTTGTTCGAGCGGGACGAGGACTGTGTTCAGCTCGGCAAGGAGCGATTCGGCATCGAACTCGCCGGTGGCTGCGAAACGCTCCAGGGCCGTTCCGGGGCCGTCATGCAGGCTTGCTGCGATGAGGCGTGCGAGGGTTTCTGAGCGCGCTTCGGGGTCGAGCGCAAGGCCCAGCTCGATGAGCTGCCTGGCCTTGTCGGTCTCGTCGGGGGTGACGGCGGTAATGGTTGATGAGTTCATAAATTTTCCTCCTTTCGGTTAGGTAGTAACGCCCGTGTAGGGGGCGAGTTGTTGCAGCATCGTCTCGGGGGTGGTGACCCAGAACAGGCTGTGGTCAAGGCCGGGGTCGCTGCGAATGGCATCCCGGATCTGCCGGAGACGGGCCGAGTGTGGCGTGATCCAGACAACAGCGGGGAACAGGCCACGGGTGTGCTGTTCGTGCCCCTGGAGGGCGTAGCGCTGGTACGTCTGGCATTTGCGGACGATCGCGGGGCGGTGCTCGCTGCCCAGATCGACCTCGATAAACGAATGGGTCTCGGTGGTGGCATCGGCGGTGACAGTGAACAGGTCGGGTTTGAGGGTGAGTGTGCCGGTGCCGCTGGTGAAGGTGCGCCAGCAGGCCGGTTCGGTTTCCAGTTCCAGCAGCTCGAATCGTCCGGCGTTGGCGTGCTCGATGAGAGTGATGGCGACATCGGCGACGGCGAGCATGTGATGGGTGAACAGGTGGCCGGGTTCGTGGAAGCGTCGCCGCGTTCGCTCGCCTCGTCTGGCACGCAGGAACCTGTCGCCAGCGGGACCGAGTTGCCAGATGGTGACAGCCGAGCCATGTTTTATCCCGCCGATGCGACGAGACAGCCGGGCGATGACACCGAGTGCTTCCAGCCGTCCCAGCACCCGGGTCGTTCCCCGGGTTGCCCCGCTCTGGGTGACGTGCGGGCCGAGGGGTGCTGCCGGGAAATGCAGACGCTGGATATGCCTGGTCGTCAGCAACCGGAAACGTTCAAGGTCGTGCAGGATACGGACATCACGCTGCGTGAGATGCTCAGCTATTGCTGAGACATGGAGGGCGGCAGTCATTGTCGCCTCCCTGCCCGACCACTGGTGGTGTCCCCGGCAAGGCCGGGGCAGTCCCGTCCCAAAGAGGCCAGGAATGGCCAGAAAAGGAAGGAAGGAGGGGGTGGGTGCTCGTGGTGAAAGGAATACCGACACGAACACCGAACAGACAACAACCACCCCTTCCGAGAGGTTTCTATACGCTGGTTCATGCGCGCCTCGCTCTCTGATGCGAGGGACGCGTCCCGGCAGGTGTCGAGGCTCCCAGGGTGATCACAGCGACCGGTTCGGGTGCGGTCGGTGCCCGCCCGTACTGGGCGCGGCTGGCTGCACGGATCTGCGTGGCGGCACCGACCATGGGTGCCGGGGGAAGTGCCCGGGCGGAGCACCATCCGGCAGGGATGCTTCCGGCGATGAGGCGGGTGTAGATCTCATACACCGGCAGGGTCTGAAAGTCCTCTGCCGACAGTGCCGGGGCTTGCCGGGCCATGTCGCGGGCGTCATCTTCCTCTAAGGCGAAGCACACTTTCGATCTCGCGTTGGAGTCAAACGCTGCGCGCATCGTGGGGCTGAGCTGCTTGCGGTACTGGTGTGCCAGGTGCAGCCCGACACCGTAGGAGCGGAACATCGCCAGTGCCGCATCCAGGGGCGTGGGAAGATGCAGATAGTTCTGCACCTCGTCGATGAACACCATTCCGGGACGTTTAGCCGGATGCTTCTCGCTGGCGCGCTCCTGGGTGGCCATGAACAACTCCGCCACGATCAGGGAGCCGAGCAGTGTGGCGGCACCCGATCCGATCAGGGCTTCGTTGAGGGGGATGAGTACCGTCTTGCGTTCCCGGAAGACATCACGCAACCGGAACCGGGGGCTCGGTTGGCCGAGCACGGCACGCAGGTTTTTTCGCATGACGAGCTTGCGGAGCTTGTTCAAGGGGGCGGCGATCATGTTCGCGCGCTGCGCGGGGCGGGCTTCTTCGTACTCGGCCCAGAAGGCCACCAGCGTCGGGTCGTCGGTGACGTGTGCGGTGGCGGCGCGCCGGAAGGGGGTATCGGTGAATAAGGTCGGCAGATCGATCAGCGTGTACGGTTCGCCACGTCGCCGTCCGGCGATCAGCAGTGTCAGCAGCGCACCCTGGATCAGGTACTCGGTGCGTGGCCCCCAGCCCTCCTCGAAGATCGCGCGCAGTGCGGCCAGGATGTTGTCGGCCAGCACATAAGGGTCATCGTGCTCGCTGCTCTCCAGCGGGTTGAACCCGACAGGTTCGGTATCGGCAGGATCAAGCACGATAATCTGTCCTGCCGACTCAGCCGGTGCCCGCTCCAGAATGCTGTCGATCAGTTGCCGTTTCGGTTCGAGTACGACGCAGGCGCGCCCGGCGGTGATGTCGGAGAGGATGAGATGCTCCAGCAGGGTGGACTTCCCCGACCCGGTCGGCCCGAGCGCGACCATATGTTGCAGGCGACTGGTCGGGTCGATCCCGATATGACGCTCCGGGCCAGGGGCCGTGCCGACCGCGAACACCGAATCGGTGCGGGAGACGATCTCCGGTACGGGCAGTCGCCGTGGGTGAAGGGCCGGCACACCGGGGTAGTCGCGTTCACCGACCGGCCAACCCAGCATCGTGCCTAGTTCCGGTGGCGTTAGCCGCAGCCCGCTTTGGGCGGGCACGCAGCGCCGCCATCTATCTGGATGATCGCGCAGCAGCGTCAATCGCACCCCGGGACTCTGCAGCGACTCGAAGGCACCGAACATTTCCCAGGTGAGCGCACGTCGCCGTTTAGGTGTCTGGGTGCTGACTCCGATGCGCAGGCTGATATCCAGGCGTGGGTGACCTTGGTGTTCTTGGAGTCGTCGTCGCACCTCTGGTGGGGCGGTGCGTGCCCCGTCTAGCAGTCGTGCTCCGATCGGTTGCAAGGGGTCGGTGATCTTCGGTGGCGTCTGTGCGGGGCGGTGGGCGCGACCCAGCACCAGCTGCACCGCAACGTGTTCGGAGCCGCGTCGCGATGCCAGCGCCGCATAGAGGGCGGAGGCGACCGGTTCGGGGTCAGCCGTGTTCAGGGGCAGGCCGCCGGGTCGGGCCGCGATCCGCCCGGTGTTGGCCACGTCGGGGCGTGTGGCGGCCTCGAAGGCAACCTCGGGGAGGAAGCCCCGAAGGAGGCGTTTGAGGCGCTGGACGGCCGCCACCGGGCAGCCCAGCACGTGGGCGAGCCCGTCCTTTGTCGCGTGAATCTCAAGGCTCAAGGGGCGGGGCACATCCGAACCCATCAGGCGCAGCGCCAACTGTTCAGTGACATCCGGGTCGATGTGGCGTGGCAGATGCAGGCGGGTGAACACGAAAGACTCAGGCATGCTCACCCTCCTCACCGGCAGCAGTGCTGGTGTTGTCGGGGCGGGCTCTTCGGGCGAGGTCTTCGGCACGAGCTTCGGCTTCCTGACGGGCTTGTGCCAGCCCAGCAGTGGTGATGATCCGGGCGATCTGCTCGGGTCGCAGCTGCTGGTTCAGTTCCGAGAACACCCAGACACGACGGTCCGCCGACTTGCGGTAACGGCGGCTATGTCGCTTCGACATGACAGGCCTCCCTTCTTTCGATCTCCTTTCGCTCCTCGGACATGAACCTGTATAGGGGGTGCTTCAACGCATTCCGGCTGTTTATGAACTCAAAGACACGGGTTGTCAAGCCTCGTTGTGCATTCCACAACGACACGACAGAGGTGAACGCGCTCATGCTTCTCACCGCGCACCCCACCAGTAGCGGTAAGCGACGACGAGACACCACAACACAAGCGCAATCCCGGCCAGTAGCAGCAGCCACCCCCAGAATCTGGCGAGCAGCTCCAGGGCCAGCCACAGGGCGATGACGCCGCCCAGGAACAGCAGGCAGGCACGGAAGAATCGTTGGAACAGGCTGGTGGGGGTATCTTCGGGCATCGCTCATCGCTCCTGTCCTCCGGGCGCGCCCGTCTCGTCACGGGTGAAATCTGAGGGCACGGGGTACCCGGGGATCGTGATGTCCGAGTCGATCTCGTTGCCCCACACCGACCAGTCCGCCAAGCTGTTGGGGCGCTTGCGGGCAAACAACTCCAGATACGGACCGTCCAAGACACGCTCGATGAGCGGGATCATCTCCTCCGGCTTATGCGAATGTCCCTGCCGGGGAAACAACAAGGTCGAGCGTTGCCCACGGAACTTGAACGGCGCCTTGCCCCTGGTGCCGTGCAGCAGGATCTCGTGGCTTCCCCGGAAGTAGTTCCCCAAGCCCATGTAGTACTTGTCCCACACAGCGTTCGTCTTGTAAGTGAACCCCCACGCCCGCATCACTTCCAGCGCATCAGGCAGGGCTGCATTCGTCGTCCACAGCAACAGCGTCGCATCATCGGCGGCAAGCTCCGCCACCGGCATCCCCTTGATAGCGTCCAAGGTCATCAGGTCGTATTTATGAATCGCCCCACGCCTGCCCAGCTGCGCAACATCCCACGGCGGGTCAGCGTAGATCACGGCGAACCGCCTGGGCTCCACTTTCGGATGGTTCCTGTTTGCTGTCATGTCGAAGTACTCCTCTCTCCAGCTCGCTCCATAAGGCGAGCTGCGGCGATGACTGGTTATGCGCCATCCGGCAACCGTCGTCAATGTTCTGATCGGGGTTGTCGTGAAAACCACAACAACGCGATTCGTGATAGCAGGAAGGCCATGCCCCCGATGCACCGGCATAATGGGGCGGTTGCTGGCCCTCCAGGTCACTCCTTGCCCGGGACACGTCCCGAGGCGATGAAGGACTCGTGAATGAGAGCCTTGCGCGCCTGATGCGCTTCAGCGCCAAGCGCATCCGCCAACTGCAGAATGGTGCGACGAAGCTCCTCCTGCGTCCGATCAAGCTCCGCCTCAATCCGTGCGATACGCGCTTCGCGGCGACGGGAGATAAACCTCATAAGCCATGCACCTCCTTCCCACAGTGCGTAGATGACGAAAGCAGCCAGCAAGAAAGGCAAGGCCAGCAGCGCGAGCACGACCGGCCACATCAGCCCCACCGCCGAATCGCCGCCGACGCACCCAGCGTGTAGCTATCCACAATCTCCCGATAGCGGGCTTCCCCCAGGGGCGCAATGGTGATCAGGTGCTGCTCCAGCGCCGTCAACGCACCCACATGCTCAAGGGCCGTATGAGCCAGCGCAGCGCGCCCATCCTCGACAAGCCTGGTGACGATAGCGCGAGACTGCACTTGCTCGACGGCGCGACGTGTTTGTCGTTGGATGCCTAGCGAAAGCGAAGCGAGCCCAGTCGGGTTCGCGGAGCTCCCTGTAGGGAGCAAATCGGTGTTCGGCATTTCGAGTCTCCTTCTGTAGCCGGAGCGACACGGTGTCGCTGAGAATGACTCTCCGGCTCCCCAGCGGGTAGAAGATAGGACAAGAGTTGGGCTTTTTGTGGCGCTATCGCTTTGAGATGCGAGGAGACATGTGGACACGGATGTAAATCCACCTGATGTGACGGTGATCGCCCGCGCTCTTCGTCCCATCGTCACGGCAGGTATGCCCGTCAGCCCTGACTTCGTCGACCCGACACTTCTTGGTCTGCGTGGCGTAGTCGCCCGCGCTATAAACCCCGAGGATCGACTTGGGCGCGTCAAAGCGCTTGATGATCTGCTCGTGCGTCTGCTCGTCAACTATCCTGACGACGAGCTGGGCGAAGCAGCACGGATCATCTTCGGCCTCGCACCAGGGTCGCGTGGCACAAACCTCACCCGCAGACGCGAAGCGGCAGCCACAGCGATCTCACGCGAAGCTGAACATTTCCGCAAACGCATCGAACCTGACATCATCACGAAGATCGCGTGGGAACTGCATCGCGACTCCCAGAACTACATACCCAGGGGAAGAGCTGTTCCGCCGCCCCTCGAATCGAGCGGCGACACCCCGATCATCCGCGAAGGCGACGTGGCTAACGTCGAGGCAGCCGAACACGAGGAACTACTCTCGCGCCTCTGGGCGCACGTGTACGCACTTCGAGCCGAGATCCTTCGCGTCGAACGACTAAAAACCTGGCCCTACGACCCCACCGAACCGGAGACAAGCCAGCGCATCCTGACCGAGACGATCGCCGCGCGTGACTACGAAGTCGACGTCGTGAAACGACTCATCCGCACCTACATCGACCGATACGGACAACGCATCAACCACGGCGATGCCGAGTTCGACGCCGCAGGGTTGCTGAGGCTGGCAGGCTGGCAAGACGAAACCATACAAACACCCAGCTGACCCGCTCACAGGTAGACGAGATGCTCACGGCGGATCGCGCTCTGAACCAAGTATCGTACGATGAAGCGGATCGGGTCTGCTTGACAGTACACTTCTCCGAAAGGTTAGTGACCTTCAAAAGAGCCGGCAGAGGTGACCCGAGTATGCCAACCATGGACTCGACAAGCAACTTTCGTGACCGCTATAGCTTGTATTTCAACGAGACGATTGTTCCACTACAGGATGCAGCTAAG
Organism: uncultured Microbacterium sp.; assembly: GCA_964533745.1. Classification (GTDB taxonomy): domain Bacteria; phylum Actinomycetota; class Actinomycetes; order Actinomycetales; family Microbacteriaceae; genus Microbacterium. The sequence continues at coordinate 27,156 of CAZHML010000014.1, read as the reverse complement.
CCGATACTCCGACGCTGGGCCTCGTCCGAATACTGGGAGGAGCGTCATAGAGGTTCTGTGTCCCCCGTTATCCCAACCCCTGTTCAGCGTACATATGATCGAATAAAACGTGCCGAGAGTATCTTGGATAAGCTAGCAGCAAACCAGGTGCGTATCGATGACATCCAGGATAGTCATTTCTTCGAAATGCATGATATTTTTGGAGCGCGTCTTGTGGTTTATGTTGAATCCCACATTCCCTTAGTCGATAATGCTATACGCGAATCTGGTGATTTCGAGATGCACCCCACAATCAAACCGAAATGGTATCTACCGCAAGAACTAAGGGATAGGCTTGGCTTATCATCTGATTTTTTTCAAGGTGAAGAAAGAAAGCAAAGTGGTTATGCATCCGTCCACTACATACTAAGACCAACAGATCATGAGGGAGATGCTTGGTTTGAGTTGCAGGTTCGCACTATGCTGTTCGACGCATGGGGTGAGCTTGAGCATAAAATGATTTATAAGCCAAAGATCAGCCCGGAGTTCAATACTACTCAGCATCTCAGGATCCTGGCGGATCAGCTCATGGCCTTAGAAGAACACTTTGATTTGCTTTACTCTCGTATCACCTATCTCCAAGAAAATGCAGAGCCGCTGGCTGCCGATGTTATCGATGACACTAGCTTACCGGCTATTTGTAGTAGTCTGCAGCTGTCCATCTCACAGAAGAGTGTCACTAAACTGTTACAGATTCTTTATTCTCAAGGCATTGTCACAGTCGAGGATTTCAACCGTCGCCTAAGCCCTAAAGGTCTTTCGGCGATGCGAGCTTTAATGACAAGTCGTGGTAAAGCTCTCACGGCATTCCATGCCATATCGGTTGCCGCTCGAATTGAACCGGGTGCGACGGAAGAAGTATATCAGCAAACGCTTAGTGAGCAATTAGAACTTGTAAATGTTAGTGAATTAAGAATGAAGCAACAGTGAACAGTAATTTGATTAAACTTCTCGAATGGAGTACACTTTGTCTATAGTGGATTATCGAATTGAACCGTCGGCCCTTTATATACATCCCGGTGAATTGCGGTATTTGAAGCACGCAGATAGCCTTAAGGCGATTCAAAATCTTATTCACCAATCGATTGCATTGCTCGATAATGAACGAAGAGAAGGACGTCTTTCATTACCTCAGGACGAGCTGGTTCACCGCCTTGCCGAAGTTGCGTGCGCGTCTTTGCATGATGCGAAGATTGGTGTGATAGTAGGGATCGACAATGGAAGCCTGAAGTGGGATGACAGTCGCAACATTTGCCTGCCGGATGGGTAGGCTTAACGATCATGAATCAACTGCCTGAGGGGATGGCCCTCCTCAGTGATGGAAGCCTTGTCGTAGAGGAGTTTCGTCATGAGCGATATTCGCGTGATGGGTCAGTCGAGAGTCCACTCGCAGAGGGAGACACAAGATTTGAGTGCGAGCGCGATGTAGGCCGATTACGCTACAGCACGGCTCTCCTCCGGCTTGGCGGCGTCAGCCAGGTCACCACACCGCTTCCACAGACAGTGCGCCGTCACAATCGGCTTACCCATACATTAAAGGTCGCAGGACTTGCCCGCGAAATCGGGAACGATATCGTTCGGCGAGCAGTTGCTTCGCTTGAGCATGACGATGGTAAGGCGCTCGAGAACATTCGTGAACTAGGGGGACTTGATGTGGCCGCTTGTGAGGCTGGTGGTCTCGCGCATGACCTAGGGCATGCTCCATTTGCGCATACAGCTGAGCCTGTGATTGATTCTTGGATGCCTGATGACAGTTGTGGGTTTGAGGGAAACGCACAATCTTTGAGAATAGTGGGCAGACTAGAGCCTCGCAGACCGGGCGCTCTCGGTCTTGGCCTATGTGCTGTTACATTGGCGGCTAGCGCAAAGTACCCGTGGACACGTGATCGAAATACCCCGGGTCGTGACGAGAAGTTCAGTTTCTACAGAGATAACATTGATCTTCTTGAGTTCGCACAAATGGCGTTGCCTCCGAACCTCCGTGGACAGGGATTACGAACGCTAGAAGCCTCGATAGTTGACCTCGCGGACGATATAACCTACGCAGTCCACGACGTGCAGGATTTTGTTGAGAGTGGACTTCTCGACCTTCGCCGGACTTTTGACGAGGTTCAAGTATCTGGCCGACGCCGTGCGCAAGGGCTAGCGAAGGGGAAAGAGGCCGAGGTCACTCCAGGCGTCGGCTTCGATGGTGTTTCGGCTCGCATTGAGCAGGATCCTCGTTTTGATGCGAAGGAGTTCTCAGCCGCGTTACTGTATGTGGCGAGCTGGCTTAAGGATGAGCTTCTAGAAATCCCAGAAGGAGGAGTAGGCGCGGTGTTGGACGTCGGCATAGTTCGCCGAGCCTTCTCGCATCTCATCGCGACGATTCTCAGCGGAGTGTCGATTGATTCGAGTCCTTTAGTTGTAGGCGCCTGGGCGGCGCCTACGTCTCAGGGTTGGCACAGACTCCAAGTGATGAAGCTTATTGGCAGGTATTATGTGGTCGAATCGCCCGATGTCGTCTATCAAGAGCGAGCTCACGCGGCAGCTGTCGAACGTGTTCTCAGCTCCCTGCTGGATTGGTGTCTTGTCCGCCCATCACACTCCCTTCCCGACTCGCTACAGAACTACCTTCGGACTTCATTGAGCTATGGAGCATTGAGCGACTCGGTAGAACTGAGGCGGGCGATCGTGGATTACATTTGCACACTGTGAGATCGAGACTGCTTAGACATGGCTGCTGTTTTGGCAGGCACGGCATCTCCGGCTATAGTGAACGCACGTCTCCGCAGTTAGCGGTTGTTTTCGATCGACTTACGCGGTGTCACAATTTTTACTATAAAGCGCGATCATCTAATGTTATGAACCATGTAATGTCTTCGCTTGCTGGCTTGCCGCGACATTTACAACACTCACGATCAGAAGATTGACGCCGCTACCAGACGGTTCATAATTGTCCTCGCTCCTCGTCGGCTTGCGGCCTTGTGATGAACCATCCGGGTTCGTCGGTCGCTCCTGATGAGGAGGCTCACATGAGTGAGAACACCCCTGCCGAGGTGCCGGCGACGGCGCTCGGCCCGATGCGAACGCTTGCTGTGCGCATCGCCGATGGTTTGCGGGCGCAGCTAGACGTGATTGCCCAGCTGAACGATCGCACCGTCACTGAAGAGATCCGTCTCGCGCTTGAGTCCTGGGTTCAGACGAGCAAGTCCGATCCGAAGGTGCTGGAGCGTGCCGAGACGGTCAGGGCTGAGATCGAGCGTGAAGCGAAGACGAAGCAGAGCGCGATCGAAGCCATCTTCGCCGGACGTGCCGCGGCCAAGCCTTCGCGCAGCAAGCAGGCATCCGACTGACACTTGCCGACGCGCAACTTCTCTCGGTGGAAAAGGCAGTCGGTCGGGGTTGAGAGCTTTTGGGCTTTCCCCTGACCGGCTGCCCTGGAACTACTCGCAAACTCGTTGCTGCTTCGCGGCTTCCGATAGAGAAACCACTCGGGTTTCTCGGCCGCGCAACAGGAAGGAGGACACCGTGAGCAAAGGTGTGCTGATTCGCTGCGATGATTCCGTTGCACCAGAGGTGGTGGATATCTCGGGTTTGGATGACGTGCAGATCGCCGTCGGTGGGTGGGTCTTGCCGATCGAGATCCCCAGGGCCGAGGTGACGTTGTACCTGAACGAGGCGCAGCGATGTGACCGGCTCCGCGCCAACACACGCGTGACCAGCTTGTGGTGGTTCTATGACCGTCAAGGTCGACTGAAAGTGATGCTGATGGGCGACGTCGTCGTTGCCAGTTCCTCCAGCGACACTGACGATGTCGACGGCGCTCGACACCCGGTTCTAGCGTTGCTCTCGGACAGTAGCAGTGGCTTCGACATCCAGACGCAGTCAAGGAGCGGTGCCGACTGTTACACAACACGCTCATCGTTTCAGAACTACTTCGATGCACTGCTGTGGGCCACACTGCTCGGCGAGCACTGGTGGCCAAGCGAAAGAGTGCGTGTCGTGAGTTCCTCCGTCGTGGTCTGACGCCACCGTCCTCCGGGAGGAGAGTCTGGGCACCGGGTGCTTCTCGGCGTCTACCCCAGACTCCCTCCCGACCTTCTCCTTCACCCTCCTTGACCGGCTGCGATCTGGGGGTGAACGATCCAGGCCCGCCAGTCATCCACCCCGCTCTTGTTCTCCTTGAGCGATCCGGCTCGCCTTTCGCCCCGGATGCCGCGATGCTGCTCCTCGCGCGGAGGAGCAGTCTTCCTTTGCAGCAGCCTCAGCCGATACAGTCGTCTCAGGTACAGAGAGGAAGCCACCACGTCATGACGAGATCATCACAGATGCGTATACCGACCGGTGAGGTGGCTGTACTTACCTTTAGAAGAGTTCTTACTGTTGGTGTTGTTAGCGCGGTTTGTCTTTTGGCAACAGGTTGTGGCAACAGTGAAGCGCCAGAACACAACAATGGTGTGGAGATAATTGAAACAACAGCCTTCCCACACCCTGGAGACCCCGAATATAATGCCTCTGCTCGTATTAGCGATAATCACGACTACCGCATAGGAGACGTTGACCAACTCGTCCTGTTCTTTGAATCTGGAAAAGTGACGCGAGAAGACCTTGTTCCTGCCCTCTCACAAATGACCCAAGAAGAAGCAGATCTTATACACGAGGTAATGTCTAATTATGATATTTATGACAATATCAAGGTAACAGAGATTCTCAAAAAGTACGGGTTTGATGCGAACGAGGTCCCATGGAATCCCATGGGAAGAATAAGTGATAAAAACAATATAGTAGAGCTTGATGTTATGGATATCTGCTCTCTACTACAAATAGGAAGATATTATGGTGGAGTGCGAGAAGCTCTGCAGCAATTTTCACACGAAGAAGCTGAAGTGCTCTTTAACGTCCTGAATGATCGAGAGTCAAGTTATCCTTTATGGCAATTAATGCTTGGTTACGGTCTTGATGTAGATATTGACTTCCATAATAAGGACTAAAAAGCCTATTTGCGCCACTGGTGCCGCTATAGAGCGTAGCGTCAGTAGTTGTTGTTCGCCTTGGAGTCATATTGAGGGGTGCTTGCTGCGAGGAGCGACCTGGCTCGCTCCTATCTTGTCGTCAGCTTCGGCACCTCCGGCAGCAACTCCTCGATTGAGACATCCAGCACCTGGCAGATCGCCAGGACAGTTGCCAGCCTGGGATTCGTCGGTGCTCCACCGCGAGTTGCCGCCCCGCGTTCGTACTGCTGGTAGGCGTAAAGCGAGATCCCGACGTGCTCGACCAGCTGCTCCTGGGTCAGGTTCTTCGCGTCTCGCGCCCGTCTCAGATTGATCCCCAGCTGAGTCGCGAACCCAGCCCATGCGTCGCTTGCTGCGGGACCGGTAGCCATTCCTCAAGCGTGAAACCAACTAGAGTTGGTGTGAACCAATAAGAATTGGTAAGATCGTGGCCACCTCGCGGTCGTGGGTGCCCAGCTCGACGGTCACATCATCGCCAAGCAAGCTCTCCGCTCGGACGAGGAACCCTGTCCACCCTCGACCGACCCCGATGGGAGCACGATGGCTGATCTGAATGAGCAAGTGAGGGCCGCTGCACAGGCACTGATTGCTGCCGCAGGCATGTTTACTGCGGTGCAGGCGACAGATATCCGCAGCCGCGCGGAGGTGCTGCACAGAGAGTATGGGCTTTACTCCAAGGTCCACATCAGCGAAAAGATCGCCGCCGAGATCAAGCAGCGACACAACCCCGGGATTAGCGGGTCGGTGTAGATCTTGCAGGCTCGTTCAGTCGCGCAGAAGTCGGCGAAGACATGCCGCGTCTAGCGAATCCGTTGCTCCCTGAAGACGATCTCGACCAGATCACCTACCGCTTGCTCGAAGCTGGCGGCAAGTGCGTCCTGATCGCGGGCATGATGGAGCTTCGGCCAACCATCGACATGATTCAGCGAGCCTCGGAGTTCTTCGCGAAGTCGAAACCGCTAGAAAACGGAGCTGCCGCGCATCCGAAGCGGCAATCGATCTGGATAGCAGTAGACGGCCCGATGGGGTCTGGGGTGCTGCTGTTCGTGCACCCTGACGACACTCGCTACCTGGCGAGCACATTGATGAAGGAGCTACGGCAGATCGGCGGGGGCCTGCAGGTATGGACGGTGGTTGATGGAGAGATCGAACCCTTCCCAATCTCGCTCATCAAGGGCGGGAATTCTATCCCGGCAAAGCAGTTCTTGAGATAGGTTCACCACCCTGCAGGCCGGAGCGTCATTGACCACGAAGCAGGGGTGTGTTGACAGCGCGGGGTTAGAAAGGTGGCGAGGGCGTATACCTTTACAGATTCGAACAAATATGCTAATATGTATGCATCTACCTGAGATGCTCTCGGTTGCAGGCATTCGCCTCCCGCTCCCAGGCAGGTCATCAGTAACCGCCGCGATCAGCGGCAAGGAACCAGCACCATGAAGTCACATGCTGAACACCCATCGTCATTATCCTCACAGCCTGAACGCGGGCGTCCTTTTGTACGTCTCGCCGCAGTGTCTGCGCTCGCGATCGGCGCACTGACCGCTTGTGCTCCTGGAGAGGAGCCACCACGCTCAACTGAGACATCGACGCCGGTTGCCCCACCGGAAGCACCCAAGACCCCCGAAGCACCGGCCACCGACTCGCCAGAGGCGATCTTCGAGAGGAAGGTGGAGGCCTACAAGATCCCCGATGGCCTATCAACAGAGGAACTAGCTGAGGCCATCCTTGACCGCCTGAGCATGTGGAACAACGCCGGGTCTGAGAGAGGTGACGAGCTACGAGAGGGTCGCACGAAGGCGAAAGTTCAGTATGAAGAGTTCCTGCGCCCAGTCGCCGAAGAAGAAGCTAAGGCTGCCATCGCGGCGCTGCTGCCGGACGATTGGCAGGAGCATGAGAATCTGGTGGCGTTCGTCGACCGCATGATGGAGCAAAACTTCAATACCGTACTGAGATTCATGCAGACCAACTGGCACGAACGCTATGACGAGGGCTATCGCACTGGGCGCACACTCGAAGCAGTCGAGGAGATGAAAGGCGGCGACGTGTACCGCCAGTTCTACATCGATTACGTCCAGTACGGCAACCAGCCTGATGTCGGGGAGAATCCAGTGAGGTTCGTCACCAACACCATGGTGGTGGACGGTGACGTCAAGCTGGTTCACGCTAGTTTTGAGAATCGCTAAGCGCATATAAATCCCTGTTCAAATACATAAACGTGTCTTCACAGATGACCCCGCTTGTGCTTAAATCAGTGCAGGCATGTATCGCCGACGAAGGACACACTGGTTTCGAAATTGTCTACTAGTACTAGTAGAGGCAAGCCCCGGCGGGCTTGCCTCTCTTTTGTTTAAAAAACGGGCTTTCTCCCGCGGCCTGCTGGTGGTGACTATCGGGGTGTTGGCGTTCTCCTCGCTGGCCGCGACGGGCATTACGCCGTTCCTACTGTCAGCATCGGCGCAAGCGCCAGGCACGGGGCCAGGCCCAGCCAACTACACCAATCAAGAGGACTGTATCCAGGCGGGGTTCCGATGGAACTCTGAAACCGAGAGGTGTGAGCAACGGCCTGTGGTTGCGCCGGTACTGCCGGATTATCACTACAGCAGTATGACTCTCGCGAATCAGGTGCTGTCATTTGCGACCGCCACCGCCTTGTATGACTGCCTGTGGGAAGGGAACCCTCCCCTGCACTCTGGGTACAAAGAACACTCGCGGGATCGCGAGTGGCGCAACGCACTACTCGGGTATGCATACGTGGTTACGGAGAGCAACGTCAGATCTGGCACATGGTTCGGGGATGGTCACTGGGCGGTCGGCAGCTATCTCAATCCCGCGACAGGCACCATGTCGCCCCACGACGGTAGGACCAGCTGTAATGACGTGGTCAAGGCGGGCATCAATCTATGGGGATTCACCGACGGTCTGGATCTGCTCTGTACGCTCAGCAATGAGATGCAGCGCGGGTGGAACGCCGATGCCGGTTCGTGTCGTCAGGGTACCGATGAGTATTTCGATGTCTTTGCACCGGGTCGAGATTCCCTCATCAGGAACTTGATGTTGCGTGTCTATAGCGGCAGGGCGTTCTCGACGATTGCTTCGACTGTTTGGTCTAGCGTCAGCGATTCGCCCGGCGGATACTTACTGCACCGAACAGCCTTCGAGAAGGGCTGTTCACCACGCGTGAATCCACAGGCACCCGCGACTCATCGCTACGAGAATGTACCGTTGATCGATGCCGAAGGTAATGTCGAGTACGTGACCTACGAGGGTCTCGAACGGACGACGAACCGCTACGTCTTCACTGAGCCAGACACAACTCGCATCCAACGAAACTGTGCTTCGCTCGTCCACTTCATGGGGCAGTACGCGGACTCATACGAGCAGTACCGGATAGACAACAAGGATGAGCCGGTAGAGGCGGACATTGGTTACACCCCCGGTGGCCTGACTGGCTTCCAGTCTTCTTGCACGATCCCGAATCTTGGGTGGATGTTGTGTCCGGTCCTGGAACTCGGCGCGAATCTGGCTGATAGTGCTTATGGCTTCCTGGCGGACAGCTTCCTGGCCGTTCGGGTCGACCTGCTCAACACTGATCCGAGTGCCACCAATAGCAAAGGTGCCTTGATCGGCACGGGTACCTATACGGCGTGGGGCATCATGCGCAACTTCGCCAATGTCGCGTTCATCATCGTGTTCCTCATCACGATCTTCTCGCAGCTGACCAGCGTTGGGGTGAGTAACTACGGGGTGAAGAAGATTCTGCCGCGCCTGATCATCGGCGCCGTGTTAGTGAATGTCTCCTTCTTCATCTGTCAAATCATGATCGACCTGTCCAACCTTGGCGGGTACGGCATCCGGCAGGTTTTTGACAGTATCGCCACCCAGGTGGCCAATCCGAACAACATGGCACCGGTGCAGGGTGGCGACGGCAACTTCTTCGGGATCGTCACCACGGTTATCGCTGCCGCGTCGATTGTCTGGCTGAACCTCGGTGCGCTAGTGGTTGCGGCGGTGGCTGGCATCATCGCGCTGCTGTCGATCTTCTTGCTACTGGTGGTGCGTCTGGCGCTCATCGTGCTACTCACCGTGGTTGCCCCACTCGCGTTCGTGGCCTACCTGCTGCCTAATACCGAGCCGTTGTTCAAACGCTGGTTGAAGATGTTCGGCGGCCTGCTGATGGTCTTCCCGATGGTCGGGCTGCTCTTTGGCGCGTCCAGCCTCGCCTCGGCCGTACTACAGTCCGCCGCCCCCTCGGGCGATGACGGCATGATGATGAAGATCATCGCCTACATCGTGCTGGTGGTGCCGCTGCTGGCGGTGTTCCCGCTGCTGAAAGGGTCGATCAAGGCGGCGGGCAACATCGGGGCGGTCATCAACGGGCTGTCCAGCAAGTTGGGGAACAAGGCTGGTTCGGCTGCGGGGAAGGGCTTCGAGAAGTCTCGCCTCGGGCAGTTCAAGCAGTACCGGGCGCAGCAAGGCGAGCGTCGCCGAGCGCTCAGCCGCAGCGGTATCGACCCCTCTCGTGGGGGTGGCAAGAATCCCCTGAACTGGGGTGCTCGTGTCAATCGCGGTGCTAACAAGGCCAGTGGCAAGTTCGGCAGCACCCTGGCCGCCAGTGGTGCCAAGCTCTCGGCTGGCATTGACCGGGAACGAACTGAAGCTGCCGAGTCGTTACTTCGTCAGCAGATCACTAGCGGCAGAACCACTGCAGCAGATGCATTACAAGAAGCCGTGAAGAAAGGTGACACTGCCCAAGCACGTGCTGCGCAGAACATCATGTTCGGGCAGGGCAGCTCCGGCGTGAGGGACTTCCGCAACACCATGAAAGAGGCTCAGGAGAAGGCCCGAGTATCCGGCAAGAGTCTCAACTCAGGGGCTGTTGATGCGCTGCGGCAGAACATCACCGACAACCATGGGCAGATGGTTAAGTCCAAGGCCGCCGACATCATCACCTGGGCAGGCAAAGGCGGCGACCTGGCCACGCACGCTGCCGACCCGACAGTGTGGCAGGGCATGTCTCAGAGTGATCTCGCCACTCAGACGGCGGATACCATCGGGCAAGAGGGAGCCCGCAAGAACATCAACCCCCAAACTGCCGCTGGCCTCTTGGCGAACGACCAGCTCAACGGCGACCTCGATCAGAGGCAAATCGAGATCCTCACCGAGATCGCTGGTCCGCTGGCACCCGCTACCAGAGGCAGCACACCGGCCACCGAGCTTTCCATCGCACATACCGAGTCAGGAGCGGAGGTCAGGGACATCCCACTGGCCACCGATAGCGATATCGCAACAGGTGCAGGCACTGGGGCTGGCCCTGCACCAGCAGGGGGCGGTTCAGGGCCGGGTGGCATGGTGCTGCCTGGCGACAGGGACTTCACCACCTCGATAAGAGATGCTGTCAACCAGAGGAACACCGCCTCCACCCCGGACGCCATCGGTGAGGCAGCCGAAGCACTGCGCAGCAACTTCGGCAGCAGCGGGAAGCCGAAAGCGCCGCCACCCGGCGTAGGAGCGAGCCTTCGGATCGATCACGGGCAGCCGTCGGCACCAAAGCCTGGGTCTGGCGGCGGTGGGGACTCGAAGCGACCGCCACCAAGCGCGGGCGGTGTAACGACGTAACCAGGAAGGAGGAAGATTCAATGAGCGCGACGCGAACAACACAGAAGAAGAAGGTCAAGCGCAGCAATGCGAAAGCTGCGCTTGACCTGACATGGGAGGCCACCGAATACGCACCCCGCAAACGCTGGTGGTGGTACCTCGCACTCATCGTCATCGCGCTGTACGCTTCGCTGATCGCCTTACTGATGGGCCAGTGGAGTATCGCCGCTGTGATCGTTGCGGCCGCAATCGCCTACCTCACGATCTATTCGAGCAAGCCCAAACGCTACGCCTACACCCTCGCGGGGAAGCGGCTCGAAGCCAAGACGCTCGGCGTCTCCGGCCGGCGCGCTCGCACCCTGCAGTGGGATCTTGCCGACTACCGTGCCTTCACCGACGAGAGCATCACCCGCAGCGACGGCACGAAGTTCCTGCACTTCACGCTCATCCCCAAAGCTCGCCTTGGCACCGCTCAAGACATCTACCTCACCGGCGACACTGAGACGGACATCGCTATCGGCACCGCCTTCGAGACAGTGCTTCCCTACGATGAAGATTCCGAGTACCGGAACCGAGTCACACGGTTAGAACGACTCATGGGCTGGCTGAGATTGCGTTGAGGAACCTATTGAAAGCCCTTGACGATAGATCTTGTTCCCTAAGGGAAGCAACACCGGGAGGTCGGCCGCTGACGCTACGCTCAAACCGCGAGCATGAAAACAGAGCATAGGAGATATTGATGAGCCTACTGATCTTCTATCAGGAGGAAGAGTCAGCACGTATCATCACAGATACTCTTGCAACGACGCCAGACGGTGAGTCGCTCCTGTTTCAATCCAAAGCCTGGGCGCTGCCTCACCTCAACATGGCGATCGCGGTCACAGGACTGGCGAATCTCGGTGCCGCTTGGAACGATCTTCTCTGTAGTTCTGCCGTTGTTCAGGACGTCAGAATGGTGAACAATTTTGCTCCCACTGAACTCCGCCGCATCTGGAGCGAGTTGCTGGGCGAGTCGGTAGCCGACCCGGACGTGCATGCGACGGTCTATCACTTCGGTTTTGAAGGCGAGTCGGAGCAACCAGTTCGCTATGTCTATCGTTCCCGACAGAACTTTGAGTCGGAGCGTTTTGCGGAGCCGGGTTTCGGGGTTAAGCCATCGCCCACCACGGTCGCGCTTCGCGCGCCAGAGTCGCTCAACGAGATCATTGAACTTGCTATCAAAGTTCGTGAAGAGCAGGACGGTTTGCCCAGGCGAGAACGCATCCATATCGGAGGCGAGCTGTACATGCTTACCCTCCGCAATCGGCTGACGCAGACTGCACGGATCTATCGCTTTGAGGACTATGACGATACTTGGCGAGAGATGATCATGCGCGTCAACCGTGAAGAGGGTGTCGCGTAGGCTCTGCTCCTAGCTCGCGACCGGCTTGGCGCTCACGGCGTGTTGCCGAGGATTCCAGGGTGAGGTATGAAACAGGAGGATCCGCGGTGATGACTACAGGAGTTTCAGCGGTGGACGCCGCGTGTCTTGAAGGTGCAGCAGGGACAGTGTCGACCAGTATGTGGCTATGAATGTCTCGTCTTCGCTCCTGCTCGCGTCAGACTGGATAACACCGTTATCGGACACGGCAAACGTGATCGCGTGGCTCGTCGCGCCGATCGTCGTTACCTTGCTGACGTGGTTCCTTACTTGGCGAGTTACCGAGCGAACTGCAAGACGTCGCTCGACCATGCAACGTCGACGCAAGATCCTCAGTTTGATGGCTCACGCAGACAGCCTCATAAAACGCGCGATCGTGCGTGGCGAGTACGATTCCATCTTGGACGGGCGCGAGTTGTCCATCTCTAGCGAGTACCGGGATATCACTGTGCAGACGCTCGCGCTTTTCGAATGGGGCGAGGAGCAGGTTGCTTTCTGGACGGCACTGGAGCTAGCCGCCGCCTTCGATGCTCCGGCGCATGCGCTCCGGATCGCACGAGAACGAACTAATCCCAAGTATTGGCCGTCGCTGAGGGTAGGTGCCAACGAGCTGTTCGATGGTATTTCTGGAGCGCCAGGAATCGACGAAGACGGAGTTCCCTACCTGAAGATTCGGTATTTCATGTTGTCACGCTGGGCAGAGCTGAAAGGTAAGGGGCCAAGGTACGCGGACACGATCGATGCAACTTCAGGGGACAAGGCGCGCCACTACGTGTTTCCACCACAGACCGACTCCAACGCCGGAATTGAACTCCCCTACGTGTGGCTCATGAAGGACTACGTAGGGTTGCCGGAGAAGGAGATACTCGAACAGAACTATGGCGAACAGTACAACGATGACCCTGATCGGCAGGCCTAGTGGCTTCCGGAAGTTCATCACTGCCAATAAATGCTCTTGTGGACTGCCGACTAGCGAAGGAGTCTTCGAGTAGACCCTATTCTTACACCGGATGCCTCATTGCCGAAGATTCCGCGGAGTGGATCTTTTCTAGTCCCTTCCGAGCGGCTTCCGAATCTCCACGCCTCGTTCTCGTAGCTCTCTAAGAATAGTTCGGTTGTCGAAACCGAGCCGTTCCCCGATGACCATGCTCGATAGCCCTTCGCTATACATCACTACGGCACGATCGACGTCACCTGGCTTCATCCGGTTGGAGGTGTCCACTCCACGCTCACCGAGATGCTTGGCCACGGTCGTTCGTGACAGCTCGAACTCGCGTGCCACCTGCCGGATGTTGCGTGTTTCGTGGTACCGGGCCACCAGTGTGTCGATGTCTCGCTCTCGCAGCTTTTTGACTTTCCTGAGATGCGTCGTTGGAGGCGTTGGTTCAACAGGGGTGCGTTCGACGCGCTCAGACGCTGCTCGGCGACAGAGGTCACGGAGCTTCTCCACCTCTGTGAGAGAATTCAAATAGCGTCCCAAGACGCGCACTTCTGGATTTTCCACAGCAGAGGTTTCGCCGGTGCCGGCAGACGCGAGTACACCGGATGCACTGGGCTGGTCGCAGGACCCGGGTCCACATCATGGCGGAGGAATCCCTTCGTCGCTAACAGGTCGGCGGGGCATTCCCGCCGACTACCGCCTGTTCCAGGCAGCGGACTTCTGCTGCACGATCGAGTTGCTTCGCTCGAAGGATGAGGACAACGCGCTCTCAAGCGCAGATCTGTACTTCTTCGAGTCGGTCAGGAAACTTCGACGGGACTACCTCAAGCAGACCGCGCAGAAGCGACTTCCGCCACCCTGACAGCCGCCTGAGGCCTGCTCACCCGCCGCTGCGCCTCAGCGCATCGCGGGCGGCGTTCCAGCCGGCCATTCCGTGCGCGCCGCCGCCGGGCAGGACCGAGGCCGAGGCGAGCCAGACGCCGGGCAGCGGCGTGCGCCAGGGGTGCGGGCTCAGGCGCGGGCGGGCGAAGAGCTGCGCGATGTTGTTCGCACCGCCGCCGATGTCGCCGCCGACCAGATTCGCGTTCCACGCCTCGAGCACCGCCGGAGTCCAGACATGCCGGGCGAGGATGCGATCCCGGAACCCCGGCGCGAAGCGCTCGACCCGGTTCTCCATAAGGGCAGTGGCATCACCATCCCAGCCGTTCGGCACGTGGATGTAGGCCCATCCGGTGTGCTTGCCCGCGGGCGCGCGCGAGGGATCGGCGACGCTCGCTTGCACGAGAAGCATGAACGGCTCTTCCGACACGCGCCCGCGCGCCACCGCGGCCTCAGACGCGATCACGGTCGCGGCGGTTCCGCCCAGATGCACGGTGCCTGCTCCACTGAGCTCTGGGTCGGCCCAGGGGATCGGGCCGTCCAGCGCCCAATCGATCTTGTACGCGCCCGGCCCGTACCGCCAGCGCTCCAGCCGTCGCCGGTAACGACCCGGCAGCCGGTCGCCGGCGATCCCGGCGAACTGTCGGGCATCGACATCGAGGATCGTCACGCGCGCACTCGGCAACTGCATCAGATCGGTGACGCTAGTGCCCGTGACGATCTGGCCGCCCCGCATCCGCAGCCTCGCGACGAGCGCCTCGACGAGTCGCTCAGAACCGCCCGCGGCCACCGGCCACCCGACCGCGTGCGCGAACGATCCGAGCACCAGGCCGAAGGCCGAGGACCCGAGGGCGGTGAGCGGCAGGAAGGAGTGCGCGGCGAGCCCGGCGAACAGGGCGCGCGCCGGCTCCTCGCGAAAGCCGTACCGGATCGGAACCGCCGCCGGCCATCCGCCGTGCAGACCGAATCGCGCCAGGGTGAGCGGTGCCCGCGGGGGCAGGTGCGCGAGATCCAGCACCGAGTCCGCAAGCCCTTCCCACCGCGACGCAAAGCCCCCGAGCACGGATGCCCACCGCCTGCCATCCCGTCCGAGCCCCGCTGCCGTCTCGGCAACCGAGCGATGCAGCACGGCGCTGCGCCCGGGTTCGATCGCGTGGCCGAGGGGTGTCGGCGGATGCAGGAACACGAGCCCCTCAGCCCCGATGTTCAGCGCGCGCATCGCGGGTGAGGCGAGCCCGAGCGAGTGCACGGTCGCGCCGATGTCGTGGATGAATCCCGGCAGGGTGATCTCCTCCGAGCGCAGGGCACCGCCGGGGCGCGACTGGGCCTCGAGCACGGTGACGCGCATCCCCGCCTCGGCGAGCACGACCGCCGCGACGAGGCCGTTCATCCCCGCGCCGACGACGACGGCGTCGACGTCAGGCACGGCTCTGCCAGAACTCTGTCACGAGTGCAATGCTGGCACACCGGTGCCGAAGGCACCGACCGCAGGTGGGGTCGCCGGGCGCTTCGACAGGCTCAGCGACCGCCGGCCACGAAGAGAACGAGGGTGGCCGACCGGTGCGGTCAGCCACCTCGTCCCTCGGGCGGGACCGGTCGGGTCCGGTCCTGCCCGGGCAGCGGCGGCTAGCCCGCGACGTGCGTCGCCGGGCCCGTGTGCCTGCCGCTGCGGATCCGGCGGACCAGAAGAAGAGCTCCGCCCGCGGCGACGAGCAGCATGGCCGCCCAGACCACGCCGGCCTGAATGCTGCCACCGGTGGCAGCCATGGCCTTGGTGTAGCCGTGCCACTCGTCTTCGTCGTCGACCTCATCGCCCGAGAACACGCCGACGGCGGTCACCGTGGCGGTGTCGCTGTGGATGGCCCCCGGGGGGAGCTTCGGCAGGGTGCCGGTGCAGCTGAACTGCGCACCGGGCTCGAAGACGCCCGCCCAGGTCGTGCCCTCGCTGTCATCGGGGAAGATGCAGACCAGGCCGGTGATGGTGCCCGTGCCGCCAGTGAGGCGGTCAGAGACCACCACATCCCGCAGCGGCTCGCCGCCGTCGTTCGAGATGGTGAACAGGATCTGCTGTGCCTCGCCGACCGGCAGCTCCTTGCCGAGCGCCTCGTCCCAGTCGCCGAGGTAGCCGTCGTTCTGCAGCACGCCGTTCTCGTCGTAGGAAGGTCCGGATTCGTCACCCGGCTCGAGGGTCCACTTCTCGATGTCGATGCTCGGCCCCTCCTGCGGCTCGATCGATGCCTGGGTGCTGCCGATCCGGTTCACGATCGGTGCCTCGACGTCGCTCGGATCGGTCACCTGCACCAAGAAGTACACCGCCGTGCGATCCCCGGGGCTGAAGGTGGTCGAGGGGACCTGCGAGATGATCACCTCGTGCTCCACGGGGTCGTAGGTCGCGCGAAGGTTCGCTCCGATGTCCTTCGGACCGGTCGGATCGACGATCACTCCCGGTGCCAAGGGGTCTGCGGCATCTGCCGCGTCGACGAAGCCGAGGAACGTCAGCGCATCAGAGAGCTCATCCACCACGGGGATGATCGCCACCGAGCCGAAGGTCCCGTGCCCGATGAACTCCACGCGGTAGGCGTAGGTGTCCTGTATGAGCACGCCGTTGGCATCGACGTAGGCCTTGAGCACATCCGTCCACTCCGAGCCCTCCGCACCGCGCGGGTCGAACAGGCGCTTGCGGACCTCTGCCTCGTCGCCGAAGGAGGTCGCCTCGAAGGAGTGCGAGGAGATGTAGTCGAACTCCACGGTGTCAGCCTCGAGGGTCGCGCTGTTGGAGATCGTGATCGTCTCCTTGCCCACGAAGGCACGGCTGGTCAGCGTGATCTTCACGCGCAGCTCTTTGTCGCCCGGATCGGCGATCAGGGCCTTGCGGTCTTCGCTCAGTTCGATGACGAGGTTCCCCTCATCGTCGAGCGAGGTCACGAAATCGGCGTTCGCGAGCGCACCACCGTCGTAGCTGCCTGTCACCGACACGGTGGCGGGGTCGCTGACATCGAAGATGCTCGGGTCGATGTGGTCGATGATGCGGGCGGTCCGCACATCCACGCCGGTGCCGGCCTTGACGGTGAAGGTGTAGTCCACCACGACCGAGTCACCGGGGTTCACCCGGGCCGTCAGCGGCTCGCCGACCTTCACGAAGACGCTGCTGTCATCGATTCCGGGGCCGGTGTCGGGCAGGCGCACCACGGTCACGTCGCGGCGTACATCGTGGCCGCCGCCCGCGTTGTAGTAGAAGGTCGCGGTGTTGCGCAGCCGGTGAGGGGTCGCGCCGGCCACGCTCGTGTCGCCCGCCTCGGTGAGTCCTGCGACAGTGTTCAGCTGAGCCTTGACCTCGAAGGTGACGTCGGTGGTGGGTGCGGGAACCGGGCCCTCGTGGCCGATGTTGATCAAGAGGGTGTTGCCGGTGACGCACCACATGCCGACGTAGGCGTTGTCCGCGAAAGCGTCGGCACTGGGGCAGGGGTCGTCGGCGGCCTGCGTCAGGGGACCCGCGAAGGTGGCGACCGTTCCCGACATCGTGATGAAGTCCGGGTCGGTGCTCAGCCAGTTCGCCTGCGAAGGCAGCACGTCGGAGATGACCACGTTGCGGGTGAGGGTCCGGTTCGGGTTCGGCACGCTCTCGCCGCCGCCGCCGTTCCACGGGGTCAGGTTCGCGCGCAGGGTGTAGGTGATCGCCAGGGGCTCCAGGAGAGTGCCGTCCTCTTCGGTCTCGACGTTCTGGGTGCTCCAGTCCGCGGTCTTCGCGAAGGCGTTGTCGAGGTTGGGCCCGGGGTTCGGGTTCTGCGCGCTGGCGCGGACGCGGATGTCGGCGCTGCGGCTGGTGCCCGGATCACCGAAGGTCGCGGTGTTGCTCAGGGTCAGATCGAAGTTGCCGTAGGTGGTCGGTGCGGCGTCGAGCAGAGCCTGCAGGGCTGACTGGAGCGCGAGGTAGTCGGTCACTCGCGCCTGGTAGGTGATCTCCAGGGTCGAGGGGGCCTCCCCATCGCCCAGGTTCACCGTCCCTGAGAAGGCGTTGCCGGTCACTGACGGTTCAAAGGTGAAGGGGTTGGTCTCGCGGTTGAGGCCATCGTCGTCCCACGTGGTCAGGGTCGTCGTGGTGCTCAGCACACCCTCGGCGACGCCGACATAGCTCATCCCGCCGTGCAGCTGGTCGGTGATGACGAAGTTCGTCCGTTCGTCGGGCGAGCCCACGCGCAGGGTGTAGGTGACGATCTGGTTTTCGATGCTGGGATCCACCGTCACTACGCGGGTGAGGTTGTCGACGCTCACGAAGCTGTCGAAGTTGCCGCGGTCGGCCGACTTCGAATAGCTCTGCGTCACGTTCTCGAACTGATCCCCGGTGTTGCGGATGATGACCTCTACCGACTCGTCCTGGCCGTCGATCGTCCAGGTGATGTCCTCGATGGTGCTCTCGGTGACCGCGTTGACGGTCATCTTGAGGTCGAAGAAGCCCTGGTTGGTGTCGGGGAGAGGGTCGCGGAACTTCACGATGACGCCATTGGCGGTCGGCGTGAAGCTCTCGATCATCTCGTTCGCGGCCGGGGGAGCGCCGATCGTCACGCTCGCACCCAGCACGAACTCGACCTCGGTGCCGGCACCGACGGCCTGGCTGTACTGCACGCGCAGCGTGAGGGTGTCGCCCTCATCCACCACGGGCACGCCGTTGTAGGTCTCGCTGCCGTTCAGCAGCAGCGTCGCAGTGATCCCCGGCGTCGCGTGCGCGGCTTGCGCGATGCCGACGATGGATGCCGCGGCGAGCACGAATGCTATGAGCAGAGAAAGGCCGCGAAAAAGCGGCTCGGACCAGGTGCGCTGATGCGCGCGGTCGTGAACGGTCATCGGTTCTTCACCCCAGAACTGTCGAATCGAAACCGAGCACGCGGATAACCTGCGCGAGAGCAGGACGGCTCGGCCATGAAGGCAAGCCTTCATCCTAGAGACGGCCGAGGCCCCGAAATATTACGCGATACCGGTCTTATTCGATCTGGGATGCGCGCACGGCATCGCGTTCAGCCGTGGATGGCGTTGTACGCCTCGACGACGGGTGCGGGAACTCGGCCGCGCTCCGAGACGGTGTATCCGTTCGCGGCTGCCCAGGCGCGGATGCGCGCCGCCTCGGGCGTGCGCGAGGCGCGCTTGCCGCCCTTGGATGTGCTGCCGGCGCTCACGCGGCGACCGGCTCGAATGTAGGGAGCGAGGGCTGCGCGCAGCGCGTCGGCGTGCGCCCGGCCGAGGTCGATCTCATAGGCGTTCCCGTCGAGGGAGAATCGCAAGGTTTCACCGTCACCGTCGCCGAGTACGGAGCCGTCGAGGTCGTCAATCAGTTGGTGCACGATTTTCTTGGCCATTGCTCCACTTTATTGCATCGGCCGAAAAGAGACGCGAAATCATTTCCTCCGCCGAGAGACCTGCGCTTTCATCCGCGGTCGATTCGGGCGCTATTCTCAGGCCGAATCCTTTTCGAGATCGAGCAGATAGCGCTTTCGCTCGGGATGGGCGCCGTATTCACCCGGGGTGCCATCGGAGCGGACCACCCGGTGGACGGGAACGATGACCGAGAAGGGCGTCAGCCGGCAGGCGGTGCCGACCGCCCGCGCGGCCCGCTCGCGACCGGCGAGCGCGGCCACCTCGCCGTAGCTCATCGTCTCGCCCCAGGGGATGCTCGCCACTACCTGCAAGGCTTCGCGCGTGAACCCGGTGACCAGCCGCCAGTCGAAGGCGATCCGTTCGCGAAAGTCGATCGGCTCACCCTCGAAATAGGCGTCCACGAGGTGGGCGAGTTCATCGGCGGCACCGGCATCCGCAACCGGCACCTGGCCCAGTTGCCGCGAGACGTGTTCGAGCAGCCAGGGTGCCGGGTCCTCGCTGGAGGACAGGTCGAAGCGCACGATCCCCTCGTCGGAGAAGACCGCGAGCGCATCGCAGAAGGGCGTCGGGACGAAGTCGTAACGGTAAGTCATGGGGTCATCCTCGCCGTCGGTTCTCGAGCGCGGGTCGGGTCGGGGGCGAAATTGAACAACTTCTCACTTGTGGCGATTGTGCAGAGCAAGCGGGCGGAATATCGCGGAAACCCGCCCCGCCTCCGGCTCTCGGTGCCGATACGAGCCTAGTCTGGGCCTGTGTGGCGACACGAGAAGTCTGTGGCCGACGATGAGCGTGTCTCATCGCCGGTGACGTTCGATGACAGCACGGCGACAGGAACGGGCATGAGCATCGCGCACATCGCGGACGGTGCCCGGTCCCAGCTGCGTCGTGAGGCTGCCGACCTCGGCGGCCCCTCGCCGCTCATTCGCTTTCGCGATGTTCCCGAGGCGGGCATCGACATCTCCCGCGCCCACCCCGGCAGCATCCCGCAATTCATCACCGGCAAGTCGACGCTGCTGTCGAACCTCTTTCGCGACGACGCCGGTCTGCGCACGGCGCGTCCCGCCGCCGAGCGCATCACGGTCAAGCAGGCCGAGCTGCGCACCGTTCGCGGGATCGACGCCGTGCACCTGGCCGTGGGGCTTGCGACCTGGCGGATGGGCGGCATGGACTTCAGCGCGCCGGTGCTGCTGCGGCCTCTGGTGATTCGCCGTCACCACGCCGACTTCGAACTGAAGCTGCAGGGATCCTTCACGGTCAATCACGAGCTGGTCCGCCTGGCCGCCGAGCACTTCGGGCTCTCGCTCGACGCCGACGCGCTCGCCGCCCTGGCCTATGACCGGGGTCTCTTCCAGCCACAGCCGGTGATCGACCGGCTGCGGGCGCTCACTCGTGCTTTTGACACCTTCGCCGTGCACCCCCGGCTCGTGATCTCGACCTTCGCCGACGTGGGATCGGCGCTCGCCCGTGACCTCGCCGCCGCCGACCACCCGATCCTGAACGCCATGGCCGGGCACATCACCGATCGCGAGCGGGTGACGGCCTTGCCGCCCGCTCCCGAGATCGTGAATCCGGATGAGCGAGCACCGGCATCCGACACCCGGCTGCTGGACGCCGACGCCGAGCAGGAGTCGGTGCTCAGCAGGATCGCCGCGGGCCAGTCCCTGGTCGTCTCGACCCTGCCCGGCACCGGCGGCACCCAGACCGTCATCAACGCGCTCGGCGACCTCGTACGAGCGGGCAAGCGCGTCCTGGTCGTCTCGACGCGCCGCTCCACTCTCGAGGGCGTGCGTCACCGCTTGTCGGGCGTCGGCCTGGACGGCATGGCGGTGTCTCCGGCGAGCCTGCGCCGTGACCTCATTCGCGGGATCGGACGCAACGAGAAGGTCACCGTACCGGCGGTCACCGAGGTCGATGACGCCCTCGTGCGCCTGCGTGGCGTGCTGTGCGAGTATCGTGCCGCGCTCACCGAGCGTCGCGCACCTCTGGGGGTCTCGGTGCTGGATGCCACGCGCGAGCTCGCGCGTCTGGCATCCCTGCCCGTGCCGCCTTCGACGACTGCGCGCCTGGACTGCGAGACCCTTGCCCGTCTCGTGCGGGGCCGCGCGCGGGTGAGCACGACGATCGTGCAGGCGGCGCGCCTGGGCGAGTTCCGCTTCGGGCCGGACGACTCGCCCTGGTACGGCGTCAGCTTCGCCTCGAAAGAGGATGCCCAGATCGCCCACGCGCTCGCCGATCGCCTGCACCGCGAGAGCGTGCCCGCGCTCCTGGAGCGCGGCTACGCCCTGGTCGCGCAGACGCATATGCGTCCTTTCACCACGATCGGCGAACTCGGCGACTACCTCGGGCTGCTGCAGGGCATCCGGCACTCCCTCGACCGCTTCAGCGCGACCGTGTTCGAGCCTCCCTTGGGGGACATGATCGCCGCGCACAGCTCGCGACGGGATGCACCGGAGATGTCGCGCGCGCAGCGCCGCCGACTGCGCCGGCTCGCGCGCGAGTATTTGCGCCCCGGCGTGCACGTGGCAGAAATGCACGAGGCGCTCTCGCGCATCCAGCGCCAGCGCGTGCAGTGGAAGCGCTTCATCGAGACCGACGTCGCCCCCGAGGTGCCGCTGGGTCTTGCCGAGCTGCACGAGGCGTGGCAGCAGGTCCACGGCGATCTCGAGCAACTGGACGAGACCCTCGGCCGCCGCGACGGGCTGACCGAGCTTCCCGTCGAACACCTGCTGCGGACCCTCGCCGGGCTTGCTGCGAGCTCAGATGTCTTCGACAACCTCGTCGAGCGGGCGGAGGTGCGCGGACGCCTGGCGGAGTGGGGGCTTGAGCCTCTGCTGCGCGAGCTCGCGGTTCGCCACGTGCCCGAGGAGCAGGTCGTCGACGAGCTGACCTTCTGCTGGTGGCAGTCGTTCCTCGAGATCACGCTGCAGGAGGATCGGGCGCTGCTGGGCGCGAACACGGCGGTGGTGGATCGGCTCGAGCGCGACTTCCGCCTCGTGGACGAGGCGCACGCGGCAGCCTCGGGGCAGCTTCTGGCCTGGCAGCTGGCCGGTCAGTGGCGGATCGCGGTCGTGGATGAGCCCGAGGAGGCGCAGAGTCTGCGGCAGGTGCTCGTGCAGCCGGATCCCTCGGTCGCCGAGGTCCTCGCGGCTGCTCCCACGCTCGTGGGTGCGCTCGCCCCCGTCTGGCTGACCTCG
The DNA here is from genome assembly GCA_964533745.1 of uncultured Microbacterium sp. Classification (GTDB taxonomy): domain Bacteria; phylum Actinomycetota; class Actinomycetes; order Actinomycetales; family Microbacteriaceae; genus Microbacterium. The sequence continues at coordinate 4,725 of CAZHML010000014.1, read as the reverse complement.
CCCTATCAGGTCCCCGACATCCCCGAGTCGGTGCGGTTCGATGCCGTACTGCTCGTGGATGCCGCCGCCGTCGATCTCGCCGAGGCCGCGCCCGCGATGCGGCGCGCACGGCAGGTGGTCGCCTTCGGCGACCCGGTCATCCAGCGCCCTTCGCCCTTCGACGTCTCGATCGCGCCGGACCGCTCCTGGGAACCTGAGACGACGTTCGATGACGTGTCCGTCTTCGAGCGCCTGGCCGAGCTTCTGCCGGTGATGACCCTCACGCACAGCTACCGCGCCGGCGGTGAGGACCTCGCTGAGCTCATCAACGACGCCTTCTACGGCGGCGAGATCGTCTCGCTCCCCTGGGCGGGCTCGTACCTCGGTCGCGGCAGCCTCACGGTCGACTACGTCGAGGGGGGCGTGGGTGCGCCCGACCCCGAGACGGGGGCGGTGGAGAGCCCGGATGCCGAGGTCGCACGCGTCGTCACGCTCGTCGTCGAGCACGCCGTGCACCGCCCCACCGAGACGCTCATGGTCACCACGGCAAGCCGTCGCCACGCCGAACGGGTTCGCAAGGCGGTCACCGCCGCGTTCGCCGGCCGTGCGGACGTCGCCGAGTTCGTCGGCCGTGACACCGCCGAGCCCTTCGCCGTGCTCACCCTCGAGGAGTCGGTGGCCGAGAGTCGCGACCGGGTGATCTTCTCGCTCGGCTATGGACTGACCCGGCACGGCCGCATGCTGAGCGAATTCGGCGACCTGTCCACGCCGGACGGGGAGCGTCTGTTGACCGTCGCCATGACGCGCGCGCGCCGCTCGATGGTGCTCGTCTCATCGATTCATCCCTCATCCTCTGACCAAGAGCGCCTCGCGCACGGGGCGGCCAGTCTGATGTCGATCCTTGGCGGCATCGAGGGTCGTTCGCAGCACCCGCCGCAAGAGGGCCGTCCCGACCCGCTCAGGCTCGCCCTGGCGCGGGAGCTGCAGCGGCTCGGTGCCACGGTCGACATCGATTACCGAGGGCTGCTGCCGCTGGTCGCCCGGTACCAGGGCAAGGCCGTCGTGATCGAGGCCGATCCCGAGTCCCGCGGGCAGTCGCTGCGCGAGTCACTGCGCCTGCGACCGCTCGTGCTGCGACGCCTGGGGTGGCACTACGTGCGGGTGCACGCCTTCGATCTGTACTCCGACCCCGCCACCGTCGCGTCACGGATCGCCGTCGTGCTCGGCATCGCCGAGGAGACGCCGCGGGCGGCCACGCAGACGCAGCCGCTCGCTATGATCGAGCTTCGTGACCAGCAGTGACGACGGGCAGCGCATCATCCGGGTGCCGGGGCGTCGACGCGTGCGCCTGACACCCGTCCCGGGCACGGGATCGGAGCCCCCGGTCCAGGAGCCCCCGAGCGAGGACGAGACGCCCGCTGAAACCGGCCCCAACGACGAGCGCCTGCGCCGCGAGGTACCGCCGCACTACTGAGGCTCAGCCCGGTGCCCGGCGTCCTGCACTATGCCGCGCGTCGGCGTCAGCCGCGCTGCCTGGCGAGCAGGTCGCGGATCTCGGTCAGCAGTTCCTGCTCGGTGGGGGCGGCGGGTGCCGCCTCGGCCGCCTCGGCCTTGCCGCGCCCCAGACGGTTCATCGGCCGGACGAAGACGAAGTAGACGACCGCGGCTACGGCCAGGAAGTTGATGACCGCGCCGATGATCGCGCCGAAGCCGAACTCCGAGGATCCGATCTTCCAGATCAGCGCCGTATCGAGCCGGTCGGCCTGGAAGACCAGCCCGATCAGAGGATTGATGAGATGCTCGACGATGGCGTTGACGATGGCCGTGAACGCGGCACCGATGACGACGGCGACGGCCAGGTCGATGACGTTTCCGCGGAGCACGAACTCCTTGAATCCCTTGAACATGACGGTCCTTTCTGAGGATCTCAGGGGGTGGGGGCGGCAGCCTTCTCAGCCTTCGCCGGCTTCTCGCTCTTCGCCGCAGGGGCGCTGTCAGAGGACGAGGAGGACGGCGCAGCCTCCGCCCCGCCCTTGCCGTCACCGCTCCCGGCCCGCGAGTCCGTGCGGTAGAACCCGGGGCCGCTGAAGGTCACCCCGATCGAGCCGTACTCCTTGCGCAGCCGCCCGCCGCATTCCGGGCACTCGGTGAGGGCGGCGTCCGAGAAGCTCTGGACGGCGTCGAAGCGGTGGGCACAGGCGGTGCAGGCGTAGGCGTAGGTGGGCATATCCGGTTCCTCGGGCGCGGTCAGCGCAGGGTGATGGTCTGGGTCGGGGTGACGATGCCGTCGATGGGCTGGTCATGTATGTCATGCGGCAGATCATCGAGGATCTCGGAGTCGTAGACGACCGCGTACACAGGCGGCCGCTGCTGCATCGACCCCAGCGTCTTGTCGAAGTAGCCCCGCCCCCAGCCCAGGCGCGTACCCGCGCGATCGGCGGCGGCGGCGGGGATGATCATGAGGTCCACATCATTGACCGCGATGGGTCCGAGCACAGCGCCCGTGGGCTCGGGCAGGCCGAACAGCCCCTCGGCGACCTCGTCGGTGTCGTCGGCGACGGCCCAGTCCAGCAGCCCGTCCGCGCGGGTGAGGGGCAGCAGCACCCGGATGCCGCGGCGCACCGCGCTCGTCACGAACGCGCGCGTACCGGGCTCGGTCGTCGTGGACAGGTAACAGGAGACGGATGCCGCGCCCTGCTCGGCGACGAGCGCGTCCAGGCGCTCTTCGATCCCCGCCGCGGCGGCTGCGCGCTGCGCCTCGGACAGGAGCTGACGCCTCTCGCGCAGCTCGGCGCGCAGGGCGCGCTTGGCGTGGTCGACGTCGCTCGGCATCCCCAAATTGTAGCGGGGCGGATGCACAGGGTGGCGCGGTCCGGCACCCCTTAGGGTGGAGTCATGACTCATCCCTCGCTGAAGGCGGTCATCCCCGCGGCGGGCCTGGGCACACGCTTTCTTCCCGCGACGAAGGCGATGCCCAAGGAGATGCTGCCGGTCGTCGACAAACCGGCGATCCAGTACGTCGTCGAAGAGGCGGTGAGGGCCGGCATCCAGGACATCCTGGTCATCGTCGGGCGCAACAAGTACGCCATCTCGGATCACTTCGATGCGGTGCCCGAGCTGGAGGAACGGCTGAGCGAGAAGGGGGACCATAAGCGGCTGGAGCGGGTGACCGAGTCCAGCGACCTCGCCGACATCCACTTCGTGCGCCAGGGCGAGCCCAAAGGGCTCGGCCACGCCGTGCTGCGCGCGCGTGCGCACGTGGGCGAGAACTCCTTCGCGGTGCTGCTGGGCGATGACCTGATCGACGAGCGCGACGTGCTGCTGACCAGGATGATCGAGGAGCACCGCCGCACGGGCGCCGCCGTCATCGCGCTGATGGAAGTCGATCCCTCGAGCATTCACCTCTACGGCGCCGCCGCCGCCGAGTCCACTGGTGATGACGAGGTGGTGCGCGTGACCGGCCTCGTCGAGAAGCCTGCCCCGCAGGATGCCCCCTCGAACCTCGCCGTGATCGGGCGCTATGTGCTGCCCGCATCGATCTTCGGGGTCCTGGAGCGCACGGCTCCCGGCAAGGGCGGCGAGATTCAGCTCACTGACGCCCTGCAGGCTCTGGCGGCCGATGCTGAGGGTCCGGGTGTTCTCGGTGTGATCTTCCGCGGGCGACGCTACGACACCGGCGACCGGGTCGACTACATCAAGGCGATCGTGCAACTGGCCGCCGAGCGCGAGGACCTCGGGCCGGAGCTGCGCCCCTGGATCAAGGAGTTCGCGGCGGGCCTGTAGTCCGCGGCGGAGCGCACATGGAACTTGCGGCCAGCCACGGCAGGATCGGCATCCGGCTCGTCCGCCCGCGTGATGCGCGGGCGCTGCAGCACGAGCTGTCGACCAATCGCTCGTGGCTGCGGCCCTGGGAGGCGACGATCCCCGGTGCCGTCGCGTCGACGGATGTGCGCATCACCATCCGGCGGCTGCTGCAGCAGCACCGGGATGGGGTCGCCTACCCCTTTGTGATGGAGTACGACGGCGAGGTGACCGGGCAGTTGAACGTCTGGGGGATCGCCCGCGGTTCGCTGGCTTCGGCGACGATCGGCTACTGGGTGGCGGAGCGTTTCGCCGGGCGGGGGATCACGCCGACCTCGGTGGCGCTGGCGACCGACCTGTGCTTCACGCGGCTGGGCCTGCACCGGATGGAGATCTGCCTGCGCCCCGAGAACGCGGCGAGCCTGCGGGTGGTGCAGAAGCTGGGCTTCCGCTATGAGGGGCTGCGGCATCGTTTCATCCATATCGACGGCGACTGGCGCGACCACCTGTGCTTCGCTCTGACGACCGAAGATGTGTCGAATGGGGTGCTCGCGCGGTGGGTGAACGGGCAGGTGCCTGTGGATGCCGGGGCGGTGCCGCCCGAGCATCTGGTGCCGCGTGCGGGGCTGTGATCCTTTGGATGCTCTCGCTGGGAGTCTGCCCGGTATCACGCCGCCGCTGAGCGACACGCGCCCCGCGTAGCGGTTCGCCGTGAGGGCCATCGCCTAGCGTTGACAGCATGGAAGGGCCGGTACTGAGCGGGGGCGTCATCGTCCTGGTCTCGGTGCTGCTCTGGCTGTTGTATCTGCTCCCCTCGTGGCGGGGCCGTCACCAGTTCTATGCCTCGGAGCGCAACGCGGTGCGGCTGAACCAGGCCCTGCGCGTGCTCGCCGAGACGAGCGAGACTCCGGGCGAGGTGCACGTCGAACTCAGCGCGCGCTCGGC
>CAZHML010000013.1:0-44514 GCA_964533745.1 uncultured Microbacterium sp. | reverse complement strand
CGACGCGAACTGGGAGGTGCTCGGCGAGGCGATCCAGACCGTCGTGCGCGCCGAGCGCGTCGCCGGCCGCTCGACGATCACGGATCCCTACGCGCTGCTGAAGGAACTCACCCGCGGGCGTCGCGTCGGCGCGGCAGAACTCGCCGAGTTCGTGCGCGGGCTCGATATCGGCGAGGAGGCGAAGCAGCGGCTGCTCGCGCTCACTCCCGCGGGCTACATCGGCCTCGCCGAGCGCCTCGCCCGCTGATCTCTCGCAGGAGCGAGGAGCGAAGCGCGGGGATGCCGATTCCTGTCCCCTCTGCGGAAGAGCGGTGTGGCACGCTTGTCTGCCACACCGCGAAGACGCAGCGAGGGATGGGAATCGGCATCCCCGCGCTTCGCGCCGGTCTGTCTCAGGAGGCAGATGCCGCCTCGTCGCCCTCGTCGTCGTAGAGCACCGGCCGGTCGATCGGCTTTGTGACCTGGGCCGGGTCCACGGCGAGAATCAGCATCGACAAGCCCAGCAGAGTGACGATGAATGCGATTCCGCCGATGACGAGCCCGAGAAGGAGCGGCGGCATCCCCTCGTACTCGCCCGCGGCGATGGCGTCGTTCACGCGATCGGTGAACGCCCCGGTCGAGATGGTCGTGATCACGGCCGCGAACAGGCCCGCCCCCAGGGCGATACCGAGCAGGTGCAGCGGGCGCAACAGTTCCCGGCGGGTGGTCTTCTCGTCGCTCATACCGCGCTCCTCTGCTCGGTCGAATCCTCTGCGGGGGCCTCGGTCAGCACCGGGGTGCGCCGGGGCGAGAGCGCGGCGATCGCCAGGTACACCGCGATGATCCAGGCCCACGCTCCGAATGCGCCGACGCCGAGGATGATCCCGGTCAGGGTGAACTCGCCGGCCTCCTCGACGGTGTAGTCCCACGAGAACGTCCAGGGGACGAGCAGCAGCACGATGCCGAGCAGGAGGGTCAGCACGCCGGCGGTGAGTGCGTCGCGCGCCGCCGGATCGCCCAGACGGCGCGCACGCAGCCCGAGGAGGAACTCGGCAAGGCCGCTCACGAGCGCCCAGGCGATGACCAGGGTGAAGAACATCGTCGTCGTGCGCAGTGCCGGCAGGCCTCCCAGCATCCCGGGCACCACCGCGATGAGACCCAGCAGCGCGAAGGGCCAGCGGCCTCCTGCCCGGGCAGCGAGCCATGCCGCCAGAAAGAAGACCAGTGCGGTCGCGAGGGCGAATCCGCTGAAGACGGCGAGCCCCACTCCGGCGGAGTGGTCCGGCGAAAAGGTGACCATCAGTGCCGCGATGGCCGCGAGGATCGCGCGCGCGAACTGCACGTGGCGCGCGGTGAAAGCGGGAGCTGCAGACATGACGATGAAGGGTCCTCCGGGATCCCTTCCAGTCTACGCGGGGCGCGTGCGGCTCAGCCTGCCCCGACGCGGATCAGACGGTCGTCGCCGGACGCCGGGCTCCCCCTCCCGTCGGTGTTGTTCGTGAGCAGCCAGAGGGTGCCGTCGGGGGCGGCGACGGCGTCCCGGAGCCGGCCGAACTCGCCGACGTATCGCTCCTCAGCCGCCGAAGGATCGCCGAGGGGGACGACGTGCAGGCGCTCGCCGCGCAGGCTCGCGACGTAGACCCGGTCGCCGATGATCGCGATGCCGCTGGGTGAGGCATCCGAGGTCCGCCACTGCAGCACCGGGTCGATGTAGCGCCGGTCACCCGCGATGCCCTCGACCTCGGGCCAGCCGTAGTCGCCGCCGGGAACGATGAGGTTGAGCTCGTCCCAGGTGTTCTGGCCGAACTCCGCGGCGTACAGCGTGCCATCGGCGGCCCACGCGATCCCCTGCGGGTTGCGGTGGCCGTAGCTGTAGACGAGGGAGCCGGGGAAGGGGTTGCCGGCGGGCACGGTGCCGTCGGGCGTCATCCGCAGGATCTTGCCCGCGAGGCTGTTCAGGTTCCGAGAGAGCCCGCGGTCGCCGGCGTCGCCGGTGGTGGCGTAGAGCATCCCGTCCGGACCGAAGGCGATGCGGCCGCCATTGTGGTTTCCGGCGTGCGGGATGCCGTCGAGGATCGTCTCGGCGGGGCCGAGCGAGAGGGAACCGGGATCTCCGCGGAGCTCGAAGCGCTGGATGCGGTTGCCCCGGTCGCCGGTCGAAAAGGCGTAGAGGCGGCCGCGGTCATCGACGGCGAGACCCAGGAGCCCGGCCTCGCTGCGGGTGTAGAGATCCGCGACCGTACCGATCACGCGGGTCTTGCCGCCGACCACTTCGAGAATGTTGCCGGTGTCGCGCTCGCTGACCAGGACCGTGCTGCCGAAGAACGTCACCGACCACGGGGCGTCGAGGTCGGTCAGGAGCGTCTCGGGTTCACTGAGTGCCGCGGTGGTGGGGGTCGGCGTGATGAGCGGCGGCGGGCTTGTCAGCACCGGATCCGCGGGGGTGCCGCAACTCGTGAGCCCCGCGACGAGCACGACCGACACCGCGAGAGTGGCACCGCGCCGGAGAACCATCCCTCCACCGTAGGCATCGCGCCTGGGTGTTGCGTGGGTGAGCCTGATGTCAGCGCAGCGGATCGAAGGGGGCGATCGCCCGATCGATCTCTCCGGTGACGATCTGCTTGGCCAGCAGCTTGCCGGTGGCAGGCCCCAGCACGACGCCCCACATCCCGTGACCGCCCGCCACGTAGACGCCGGGAGTGCGGGTCGCCCCGACGATCGGCAGGCCGTCGGGAGTCACCGGCCGGGATCCCACCCACTCGTCTTCGCGCTGCTCGAGGTCGATCCCGGTGAACAGCGACCGGGCCTGGTTGATGATCGCCTGGATGCGCCGCGGCTGCGCAGCCTCATCCGGAGAGCGGAACTCCATGGTCCCGGCGATCCGGAAGCGTCCCCGCTGCGCCGGCGTGCAGGCGATCCGCTGCTTCGGGAAGTACACCGGATGCTTCGTGGGCTCGGCGGTCGCGACCGTGAACGAATAGCCGCGCCCGGCCTGCACGCGCACCTTCACGCCGTGCGGACGGGCGAGACGGGGCAGCCACGCTCCGGTCGCGACGACGACCGAATCGGCCTCCAGCTCCTCGCCGTCGTCGAGGACGACGCGCGGCCGGTCACCGCCGGTCACGGATGCCACCGCGCTGCCGAACCGCATCGCAGCGCCACGAGCGGCGACCGCCTCGCCCAGCGCCTCGCAGAAGGCGGCCGGCTCGAGGAAGCGCTGCCCGTCGAGGCGGTAGGCCACGCCCACCTCGTCCGACAGCTGCGGTGCCAAGGATCGCGGGTCGTCCAGACGCTCGAGCGGCACATCCTGTCCGTGCCGGACGGCACCGGCGATCTCATGCAGGAATCCCTTTGCGTCGTCCTCCTGCTTGAACCCGATGACGAAGGGGCCTTCGCGCGTCCAGGAGCCCACGCCGCCATCGGTGAGCTCATCGAAGGCCGCGAGTGCGATCTTGTCGATCGGGGTGAGGGCTGCCATGGTGCGATCCCAGGCACGGTTCGTTCCGTGCGAAGCGAATCGGGCGAGGAAGCTCCACAGTCCGAAGTCGAAACGGAAGGGCACGTGCAGGGCCGCATCCGGGTTGAAGAGAGCCTTCGGCCCGTAGGTCCACAGACTCGGGTCGGCGAGTGGAATCGCCTTGCCCGGGGTCAACCACCCGGCGTTGCCCCAGGAAGATCCCGCGGCGACTCCGGTGCGGTCGACGACGGTCACCTCGATCCCGTTCTCCTGCAGATACCAGGCCGTCGAGAGCCCGACATAACCTGCCCCGATGACGATCGCACGCGTCATTGCGTCCTCCTCTGTGCGCTTTTGGCGTCTCTACGCTACTCCTATTGCGCACCGAGTCGGGAGTGCCGGAGACAGGAGAAATCGAGCGCCGCTAGACTGGCGCGAAACCGCCGATGAAGGAGCGCGAATGCCCCGATTCGATCTGCCCCTGGAGGAGCTGCGCGACTACCGCCCGGAGGTCGCCGAGCCCGCCGACTTCGACGCGTTCTGGGCGCGGACCCTCGCCGAATCGCGTGCGCTGGCGCGGCCGGCGCAGCTGACCCGGGTCGACTCGCCGCTGCGCGCCGTCGAGGTCTACGACGTCCGCTTCTCCGGGTTCGCCGGAGACCCGATCGCCGGCTGGCTGCTGCTTCCCGCAGACGGCTCGGACCCGCTGCCCGCGGTGGTCGAGTACCGCGGCTACGGCGGCGGACGAGGGCTTCCCCACGAGAAGCTCAGCTGGGCGGCATCCGGCTATGCGCATCTCGTCATGGACACGCGCGGGCAGGGCAGCGGCTGGGGGACCGGCGGCGTCACCGCGGACCCGCACGGCTCGGCACCGGCTACCCCGGGCTTCATGACCCGCGGCATCGAGAGCCCGGATGACTACTACTACCGCCGCGTGTTCACCGACGCCGTGCTGGCCGTCGACGCCGTGCGCTCGGTCGCCCGCGTGGACCCGGCGCGCGTGGCGGTCACGGGCGAGAGCCAGGGCGGAGGCATCGCGATCGCGGCCGCCGGGCTCTGCGAGGGGCTGGTCGGTGCCATGCCCGACGTGCCGTTCCTGTGCCACTTCACCCGAGCCGTCGGGATGACCGACAGCAATCCCTACTACGAGATCGTGCGGTATCTCTCCGTGCACCGCGGCGCGAGCGAGCGGGTGTTCTCGACCCTGTCGTACTTCGACGGCGTGAACTTCGCCAAGCGCGCGACCGTCCCCGCGCTCTTCTCGGTCGCGCTGCTGGATCCCATCTGCCCGCCCTCTACGGTGTTCGCCGCCCGAAACCACTGGGCCGGGCCTGCGGAGATCGCCGACTACCCCTTCAACGAGCACGAGGGCGGTCAGGGCTACCAGTGGGAGAGGCAGGCGGCGTTCCTCGCTCGGCTGTGAAACTGCTCCGTCGACAGCGCGGGTGCTCGAGGAACCGAGTCACCCGGCGCGGCGTCCCGCGGCATCCGCGACATCGATCGTGATCCGGGAGCCGGCCTCGATCACGCCCGGACCCTTGTCGGGAGTGGGTGCGGGAACGGGGATGATCTGCTCGGCCACCCAGATGAGCCGCGCGTTGTACGCGGCCGGGTGGAACAGCTCGTCCATGCCGAGCAGTCCCCCTCCGGAGGGCGGTTCGTCGAGTCGGCGGCGGCGCTCGCCGGGCGCGAGCACGCCCCACAGCAGACTCAGCGGTGCCGCGAGGATGAGGGCGATCGTCGCCCATCCCATCACGTCGCTCACGCTCATCCCTCCAGGGTACGCGCGTCTTCCGGGTGTCGGCCGTGACGTGTAGCGTGCAGGCATGACGACCGACCCGCGCGTACTCGAATGGCTGCTCGACTCCGATCCCGCGCTGCGCTGGCAGGTGGAGCGCGATCTGGCCGACAGCCCGCCCGAGGTGTGGCAGGCCACGCGGGCACAGGTGGCGACCGAGGGCTTCGGCGCGCAACTGCTCGCGCATCAGGACGCTGATGGCCAGTGGGGCGGCGGCGCGCACTTTCCCGCGGGTTTCTTCGACGACCCGGCGAACCAGAATGCGGGCCAGCCCTGGGTGGCGACGAGCTGGTCGCTGAAGAATCTGCGCGAGTGGGGGGTGGATGCGGCAGCGCTCGGCGACACCGCCGTCCGCCTGGAGGAGAACTGCCGCTGGGAGTACGACGAGCTGCCCTTCTGGGGCGGCGAGGTGGATGTCTGCATCAACTCGTTCACGCTGGCATCCGGCGCCTGGCTCGGCGTGGACATGACGGCGCTGGCCGCATGGTTCGGCGAGCACCGCTTGACCGACGGCGGCTGGAACTGCGAAGCAGAGGAGGGACCGCCCGAGCAGCGCTCGACGCGTTCTTCGTTCCACTCGACGCTGAACGCGGTGCGGGGGCTCCTGGAGTACGAGAAGCTCACGGGGGATGCGAGCGTGCGCGCGGCGCGTCACGGCGGCGAGGAGTACCTGCTCTCCCGCCGCCTCATGAACCGAGCGGGCACGGGCGAGCCGGTCGGCAGCTGGGTGACGGAGTTCGTCTATCCGAACCACTGGCGCTACAGCGCCCTGGCCGCGCTCGACCACTTCCGCGAGGCGGCGCTGCACGAGGGCACCCCGCCCGATCCCCGTCTGGCGGACGCCGTCGACGCGGTCCGTGCGCAGCGCACGCCCGAGGGCACCTGGCTGCAGGCGGGGCGTCTGCCCGGACGCGTGTGGTTCCACGTCGATGTCGACGAGGACGAGCCGTCGAAGTGGCTGACGCTGTTCGCCACGCGCGTGCTGGAGTGGTGGGATGCCGCCCGCTGAGCCTCCCGCTCCGAAAGCAGACCTGAGGAAGCAGGTCGCGTCCTACTCGGCGCCGGGGGGCCGCTTCGAGGTCATCACGATGCCGCCGCTGCGCTACCTGATGATCGATGGGCGCGGCGATCCCAACACCGCGCCGGAGTACGCAGACGCCCTCGCCACCCTGTACCCGGTCGCCTATGCGCTGAAGTTCCTGAGCAAGCGCGAGTTCGGCCGTGACTACGCCGTTCCGCCCCTGGAGGCGCTGTGGTGGGCCGAGGACATGAGCGCCTTCACGACGGCCCGTGACAAGACGCGGTGGCACTGGACGGTGATGAACCTGGTCCCCGACTGGCTCGCCGATGAGCAGGTGTCGGATGCCGTGGCATCCGTCGCCCGCAAGGGCGGAGCCCCGCTCCTGGAGGCCATCCGTGTCGAAGAGCTGGACGAGGGACTGTGCGTGCAGACCCTGCACGTCGGCTCCTACGACGACGAGGGTCCGGTGCTCGAGGAGATGCACAGCCGGTTCCTTCCCGCGAACGGCCTGCGGATGACCGGCCGCCATCACGAGATCTACCTGAGCGATCCGCGGCGAACCGTCCCGGAAAAGCTCAAGACGATCCTGCGGCAGCCGGTGACGCGGCAGCCCGATGGCGGGTGAGACTCACAGCGATCCGAGCACGGCGCGCGGGTCGGCGCGCAGCGCCAGAGTCTCCAGCACCGCGAGCAGCCGGCGCTCCTCATAGGCGAAGTGGCTCTCCATGATCGCGCCGATGCCGTCGAGGTGGCGCTCGAGCTCCTGCGCCGTCGCGCTGCGGGACACGGCGGCATCCATCGCGGTCAGGAGGTAGTCGATCATGGAGTGATCCTGCTCGAGCGTGCGCAGCACGGGAGCCAGTTCGGGATGGGCGGCCTGGATCGCCGGGAACAGCGCCCGGTCCTCGCCGCGGTGATGCTCGCCGAGGGCGACGCAGAACCCGCGGCAGTACAGCAGCAGCTGCCGGGTCGCGCCAGGGCCGGGGACGCCGTCATCGACTGCCGTGCGTGCCGCACGCAGCGCTTCGCGGAGCCGTGCGTGCACGCGGCGCAGTTCGCTGCTCCAGGCGATCAGCCTGGTCGTCTCGCGCTCAGTCACGCGAGAACGAAGGACGTGACGACGACAGCGTCAGCTCCTTCCGTCCGGCGCCTCCATGCCTGACACGGTCTGCCACCGGCACGCGACGCTGCCCTCAGGTTACCGGATGCCACCTGTTCGCGGCTCCGCGAAGGGCTGACCCCGCCTACTGCCGCGAGCACAGTCGCAGCCGATCCTCCGGCACCGGAAACGGCAGTGCGTAGTAGACCTGCGGGGCGCCGACGGCGCCGAAGTCGTCCTCTTTGACGCGGATCCCGGATGCCGACACCTCGGCGATCCGCACGCGCAGCCACTCGCCGCTGTCCAGTCGCAGCTCGTAGATCTCGGCGAGGTAGCCGATGCCCAGAGCGTCGAGGGTCTCCTCGGCCCGGTGCCAGTCGACGGCCTCCGCTCTCCGCCTGCCGAGCAGGTCGATGACGACGAAGCCCTCGCCATCGGGCGCCATCCATCCGAGCAGTTCGTCGTCAAGGCCGCGGCGATGCTCTATCCAGTCCGCTGTCGCGCTCACGTGCCGAGAAAAGCACGCATCTCGACGCGGCGATTGCAGGCGCGGGAGCCTTCGGCTGCGAGCCGTCGGGCGGCTTCCCGGTCGGGTGCGTCGATGATCCAGAATCCGGAGACATGCTCGGACGATTCCAAGAACGGCCCCTCGGCGAAGGTCGCCTCGGAGCCGCGGCCGTCGATGACCGTCGCGGCAGACGGGTCTGCGAGCCCGGCGGCGAGGATCCAGTGCCCTCCGTCCTCCAGCCGCGCGTTGAACGCGTCGATCGCCGTCATCTCCTCGGGGGTACCGGAACCCGTGCTGTCGTCGATCACTGCGATGAAGAATCTCATCTCGATCCCTTCCCATCGACGGCCTGCGTCGGTGGCGCGGGCCGTGCTCCAGCATAGGCGAGCAGGCCGCGTGCGTCGGCGGCTTCCCGGGGGATCGCCCAGGCGGACCCCGCTCGTGCAGGGATAGCATGAGCGCATGCCCCGCCTCCTCGTGCGACGCCCCTCGCCTTCTCTCGACGCCGGCGAACTCACTCATCTCGATCGGGTCCCCGTCGACGAGAGGCTCGCCCTGTCGCAGTGGGAGGCCTACGTCGAGGCCTTCCGCTCCCGCGGCTGGACGATCGTCGAGGTGGATCGCGCCGACGAGCATCCCGACGGCGTCTTCATCGAGGACGCCCTCGTGGTCTTCGGCGATCTCGTCGTCCTCTGCCGTGCCGGCGCTCGGTCCCGGCGCGGCGAGACGGACACGGCGCGCGTAGCCGCCGATCGGCTCGGCCTCGAGGTCGCAGAAATCACGGATCCGGGCACGCTCGACGGAGGCGACGTGCTGAAGATCGGCCGCACGGTCTACGTCGGCGCCTCGTCCCGGACGAACGCCGCCGGCATCGCTCAGCTGCGCGAGATCCTCCAGCCCCGCGGCTGGAGCGTCGCCGAGGTCCCCGTCACGAAGGTGCTGCATCTGAAGAGCGCGGTGACAGCGCTCCCGGATGGCACGGTGATTGGCTTCCGCGCAGAGGTCGATGACCCGGAGGCCTTCGACTCGTTCGCAGACGTTCCCGAGGCACACGGCTCGGCGGTCGTCGTGCTCGACGAGGGCACCGTCCTCCTGTCGGCCTCGGCACCCGCGACCGCAGCGCTTCTGCGCGAGCGCGGACTGGAGGTCGTGACGGCGCCGGTCAGCGAGTTCGAGAAGCTCGAGGGATGCGTCACCTGCCTGTCGGTCCGCGTCCGCGACTGAACCTCCGTGGCATCCGATCGTGCCTACGATGAGAGCAGCGACGCGAAGGAGATCACGATGACAGATGACCGCGAACTCGACATCCGGGATCTGCCCCGTCCGCAGCGGCACCCGATCATCTTCGCCGCCTTCGAGGAACTCGGAGTCGGCGAGGCGCTGCTGCTGGTGAACGATCACGAGCCCCAGCACCTGCGCGAACAGTTCGAGCGCGAACGACCCGGCGGCTTCACCTGGGAGTCTCTCGGAGCCTCGGATGACGGATCCTGGCGCGTGCGCATCGGCAGGACCGCGCGCACGACTCTGCCGCACATCGTCGGCGACAGCTCGGAACTTCCCGCGCTGGGCGGCGGCTCCGCCTGGCGGCTGGAGCCTTCCGAGCGCGACCTCGACGCGAACATCATCGATCTGTCGGCCGGCGACGAGATCGCTGCGCACGACGGTCCCGATCTGGACGTGCTGATCCACGTGCTCGCCGGCACCGGAACCCTCGAGACCGAGGACGGCGACATCCCGCTCGATCCCGGGAAGATCGTCTGGCTGCCGCCCCGCTCGCGGCGCCGTTTCGTCGCGGGCCCCGAAGGCCTGCGCTACTTCTCGGTGCACAAGCGCAAGCCAGGACTCACCATCACGGCGGCTCCGCCGCGTCCCTGACGGAATGCACCGGCGGCGGCGGTCGTTGAACCGATGTGTCGAGCGCCTGCCGCCCGCACCGTACAGATCGGATCCGTCCCATGAGCATGACAGCGCCAGCCTGGTTCCCGGATGCCGTTGCGACGCCGGGAGCGGCGCCGGACCATGCCCGCATGGGGACAGTCGAACTGCTCGTGCGCGATCTCGACGCCCTGACCGCGTTCTACCGCGACGCGGTCACCCTCGATGTGCTGGACCAGTCCGGAGCGACCGCCACGCTCGGCCAGGGCGGCGTCCCGGCGGTGCGACTGCGTCAGGCGAAGGACCTCCCGCCAGCCGCGCCGAACGGCGCAGGGCTCTACCACACGGCGATCGTGTTCCGGGATCAGCCGCGGCTCGCCGCCGCGCTCGCGTCGATGGCCGAGCGCGCCCGGGGTCTGTACGAGGGCAGCGCCGATCACCTCGTGAGCGAGGCCTTCTACTTCCACGATCCCGAGGGCAACGGACTCGAGCTGTACCACGATCGGCCTCGGGATCAGTGGCGGATCGACCCGCAGGGTCGCATCGCCATGAGCAGTCTGCGCCTGGACCCGCAGGAGTTCCTGCGCACCTGGTACGACCCGGACGCGCCGCCAGCGAGCGGCGATACTGCGGCGATCGGTCACGTGCACCTGCAGGTCGGCGACATCCCGGCGGCCCGGCGGTTCTACGAGGGCATCCTCGGTTTCGACGTGACGATGGACGTCGGTTCGGCGCTGTTCCTCTCGGCCGGGGGATACCACCACCATCTCGGCATGAACATCTGGCACTCCGCGGGTGCCGGGCCGCGCGCGGCAGCCCTCGGACTCGGGGACGTCCGGATCGTCGTGCCGGGGCGGGATGACGTCGAGGCGCTCATCGACCGGCTGCGCTTCCACGATGTGGACCTCGCGGACGACGGTCGCGGCGTCGCCTTCGCCGACCCGTGGAACACACGGATCGCGGTCGTGCCCGAGGGCTGAAGGCACGTCACCGCAGGCGATAGCGGTGAAGGCGCAGCCCCGGCGCTCGGGCACTGTACTTGCCGCCCTGCACCGTGAGCACCTTCGTCGGCGACATCCATCCCTGAGACGGCTTGTGCAGCATCCATCCGTCACCGAGGGTCACGCCCGCGTGCGCGGGCGCACCGTCGAAGCCGCGCCAGACGAGCACGGTGCCGATCTCATCGTCGGCACTGCCCGGCACGGTGTGCTCGTGCAGCCACCCGTCGAAGGACTCGAGCTGCATCCACTCCTCAGCGGCCCCCGCCACGCCCGCAGCTTCCATGACCGCACCGAAGCAGTTCGGACCGCTGCGCTGCGAAAACGTCCCCGCGATCCGCCTCGCACCGGGCAGCAGGGATGCCGCAGCGTCCCACGTGCTCTCCGAGACCTCCTCGTGATGGCTGGCTCGACGCCGCGCCTGGACGTATCGAACGGTGCGTGCACGATCCCTGGCGACATCGCCGCTGGGCCACAGATGCGCGGTGGGCTGACGACGACGGACCTGCGCAGCGAGCACGCGCACGGCCGATCTGTCCAGCCACACGATCGCCTCGTCGGGCCGCGTGCCGTAGAGCTCGAAGGCGTCGAGTGTCTCGAAGTCCAGCTCCGCTCGCCCGTCCGGCCAGCCCATCCGATCGGCGAAGTCGCGCGGCACCGCGAAGGGCTGAGTCTGCGGCATCAGCCAGCCGCGCCAGCGGTCGATCAGCCCTTCGTCGACCTCGATCCCCAGGACCCGCATCCGTTCAGCGTACCGATCGGCGGTGCCGGTCAGGCCCGGTACCGCTACCCGAACTCCTCCGGCGCGGCCATGTCGGTGAAGCGGGAGAAGTGGCCCTGGAAGGCGACGCCGATGGTCTTGGTAGGGCCGTTGCGGTGCTTGGCGACGATGAGGTCGGCCTCGCCCGGGCGCACCTCGGCATCGTAGAGCGAATCGCGATGCAGCAGGATGACCATGTCGGCATCCTGCTCGATCGATCCCGACTCGCGCAGGTCGCTGATCGCGGGCTTCTTGTCCGTACGCTGCTCGGGGCCGCGGTTGAGCTGCGAGAGCGCGACCACCGGGACCTGCAGCTCCTTGGCCAGAAGCTTCAGCGCCCGCGAGAACTCGCTGACCTCCTGCTGACGGGACTCGACCCGCTTGCCGCTGGACATCAGTTGCAGATAGTCGATGATCACCATCTTCAGACCCTCGCGCTGCTTGAGCCGACGACACTTCGCGCGAATCTCCACGAGCGTCATGTTCGGGCTGTCGTCGACAAAGAGTGGTGCGTCGTGCAGGCGACCGCGCAGCGCCGCGACCTTGTTCCAGTCGCGCTGGTCGAGCATCCCCTTGCGCATGTTCTGCAACGGCACCGCCCCCTCCGCGCTGAGCAGGCGCATCGCGATCTCGGACTTGCCCATCTCGAGCGAGAACAGGATCGTCGGCTCGCGCTGCGCGATCGCAGCGGACCGAGCGAAGTCCAACGCCAGCGTCGACTTGCCCACCGCAGGCCTGGCGGCGATGACGATCATCTGGCCGGGGTGCAGGCCATTGGTCAGATCGTCGAACTCCTTGAACCCGGTCGGCAGACCGGTCATCTTTCCGTCCCGGCCGCTCGCCGCCTCGATCTCTTCCACCGCGGCGTCGACGGCGACGGTCAGCGGGACATAGTCTTCGGCATCCTGACTTCCGGTGACCGCATAGATCTCGGCCTGTGCGGTGTTCACGAGATCGGATGCCTCGCCCTGCCCGTCGTAGCCGAGCTGCACGATGCGCGTGCCCGCGTCGACGAGGCGGCGCAGCAGCGCGCGCTCGGCCACGATCGAGGCGTAATAGCCGGCATTCGCCGCCGTCGGGACCATCGAGGTCAGCGAGTGGAGGTAGTCGGCACCACCCGCACGGGCGAGATTGCCAGTCTTGATCAGCTCGTCGGTGACGGCGACGACATCGGTGGGTTCACCGTGCGCGTACAGAGACAGGATCGCGTCGTAGATGAGCTCGTGCTTGGGCACGTAGAAGTCGATGCCGCGCAGCGTCTCGATGACGTCGGCGACCGCATCCTTCGACAGCAGCATGCCGCCGAGGGCACTCTGCTCGGCCGCGAGATTGTGCGGCGGCGTGCGCTCTGCCGAAGGGATCGGCCCCAGCCGGTCCTCCGAGATGTCGGCGATCGACACTGCTGCTCCTTCCGATCGCGCTCGTGCGGTGCGACTCGTTCGCACGGCCTGTCGTGCGATGCGTACAGGCAATCACGAGCCCCCGACATCCGGCCGACACCTCACCGTAGAAGTGACCCCGCCTGGGTGCAACACGGCCTGTGGATAGCTCTGTGGAGAATCTGCGAGAAACGCCGTCATCGCTGTGCACAACAACTGTGGATAACTACGGGATTCGGGAAAATTCCTGGCCAAGTTATAGGCCTCGATCAGGGGTTTTTCTTTTCCACAGTCTGAGGACAACAAGCTGTCTAAAGCGCCCCTTGAAGGTTCCCACGCCCACCGCGCCTTTGTGTACAAACGGGGGACAAGTCCCGTGCCGATCTCCTCGATTCTGCCGGTCATCCGGCCCTCCGGCGAGGGGCGAAGCCGGCGTTCGCGGCAACAAACCCCTGGTGCCGGGCAGCAGACGGGCGTACGCTCTGAGACAGCGACCCCGTGCATGACCGGAGCCGCCCCGGAGAACATCGTGACGACGCGAACATACGGAAGCCATCGGGTCTCGGGCATTGCCTGGGCCGGGTTCGCAGCGCTCGCGCTCTCCCTCTTCCTGCTCCTCATCGGCCCGTCCTCGGCCCAAGCCTCGGATGACCCGGACGAAGCCTCACCCGGCCCGGCATCGCTGCTCGGCAAGATCCTGAGCACGACGGTCGCTACCACCGTCTCCGCTGTCAGCGCGCCCGTGACGGGCGCGGTCAGCACGGCTGTCGAGAACCTCAGTCCCGTCGTCGGCGAGGTGACGAAGACGGCGAGCGCCGTGGTCGCGCCGGTCGCAGAGGCGACCACCGAGATCGCAGGGGCGACCGCTCAGGGCATCCCGGATGCCGCAGCAGCACTTTCGGCGCTCGGTGCTGTCACCGAGGCGACAGCAGGCATCGTCACCGAGGTTGTCGCGGGAAGCCTGGAGGCACTCACGGGCCTCGCGGGAGACGCGCCCCTGTCGCAGCTCACCGATCCGCTCCTGGGCGTGGTGGGCGGGCTGCCTGTGGTGGGCGGCCTCGTCGCAGACAGCGGCATCCTGGATGTGATCGGCACCGTGACCGATATCGTCGACACGGCAACGGGCGGCGCCGGATCGCTGATCGAACAGGTCCTTCCCCCGCTCATCGGGGCTGTGACGCCCGGTGAGCCCGGAGACCCGGTGCCTGAGGAGATTCCCTCCCCCGCTCCGTCCTCCCGGCCCGCGCTCGGATCGGATGTCCTGGCGACAGCCGCCGCCGCGAGATCCTCGACTGGCGCACCGGCCGGCGGGCACAGTCCGCCCCGCCCGGATCGCACGCCCCCGGCGCACGCGCCGCCAGCGACCCCCTCGTCATCCTCTTCCTCTGCCCACGCGGGCGGCAGCTCATCCTCCGATGGCGCGCGCCCCCACGCCCCGTTCCACAGCGCTCCCGGGGACTCCGCGCGATCGCTGCGCGCTGTCGACGACGACCTGCCCGCGTCGCCGGTCGCGGATTCCGACGTCTCTCCTGACTGATCTGTGTCGCGTCGTGCTCGCACGACATCCCGCGCGCATCCCGCGCATCCCCAACGACACAACAATTCAGTCAGGAGAATCATCATGCGTACATTCCTCAAGCGTGCCCTGTGGGGCACGCTCCTCGCCGGCGGGATCACCCTGCTCGGCCCCACGGTCGCGAACGCGGCCGAGACCGACGGGGAGAACGGGCTCCTCTCCGGCACCCAGGCCATCCTCCCGATCTCGGTGCCGGTAACGGTGTCGGGCAACGCGATCTCGATCCTGGGATCGTCGGCGAGCTCGTCCAGCTCTGCGCCCGCGGACCCGCCTGCGACGCAGACGACCTCGGCGCAGACGAGCGGCAGCCACGGTGCCGGCTCGGGGTCACAGGCGGTCGTGACGATCGAGCTGCCGGTGACGGTGAAGAACGTCGCTATCGCCGTTCTCGGCTCGTCCTCGTCGAAGAGCACATCGGCGAGCGCAGCGCCCTCCGCACCGGCGACGCCCGCGGTGTCGACATCCGGCGCGAACGGCGCGCTGTCGGGCACGCAGGCGCTGGTCGGCATCCACGTGCCCGTCACCGTCTCGGGCAACGCGATCGCACTGTTCGGCAGTAGTCAGGCCGATCCGTCCGTCGGCAGCGCAGCACAGCCGTCGAGTTCGCCGGATGCCGTCACGAGCGGATCCGGCGCGATCGGGGGCGGCACCCAGGTGGTCGCTCCCGTGTCCATCCCGGTGACGGTGACCGGCAACGCGCTGTCGGTGCTGGGCACGAGCACCGCTCAGCCGGGGGGAGGCACCGCACCCGCACAGGCAGGGCAGGGCGGCGTCACCTCGGGTGAGGGCGGACTGCTCTCAGGCACGCAGCTCCTGGTGCCGCTGAACGCCCCGGTCACGATCGGCGGCAACGCCGTCGCGATCCTCGGCGACAGCACGGTAAGCAGCCCCGGAACAGGTCCGGGCACCGATCCGGGGACCGATCCCGGCACCGATCCCGGCGACACGAACGGGCCGGGCGAGGAGCCGGACGGCAGTGGCTCCTCCGCGTCCGGCAGTGGGCTCGCCGTCACCGGTGGTGGCGACGCCGCACCGATCGGGATGATCGCTCTGCTGCTGGCGCTCGTCGGAACCGCCCTGCTGGTCGGGCGTCCGCGCGCAACCTGATCCAGAGACGGGGATGCCCCGGGGCCGGCCGGCCCCGGGGCATCCCCTCTCCCGCATGGTCAGAACGACCGGGAGACAGACAGCGTCACTTCTTCGCCGCGACCACCTGCAGGGTGATCACCGCGGTCACGTCGTCGTGCAGACGCACCGTGGCCTCGTGCGCGCCGAGCGCCTTGATCGCAGCGGTGATGTGGATCTTGCGCTTGTCCAACTCGCCGATCCCGGCGTCCTTCACCGCCTGGGCGACGTGGTCGGTCTTGACCGAGCCGAACAGGCGCCCCTCGGTGCCGGCCGTGACGGCCAGGCGCACGGGGGTGCTCTCCAGCTTGTTCTTCAGGGCGACGGCGTCGTCGCGGTCGTGGATCGCGCGCGCCTGACGGGCGGCGCGAATCGACGCGACCTGCTTCTCGCCACCGCGCGTCCACGCGACGGCGAAGCCCTGGGGGATGAGGTAGTTGCGGGCGTACCCGTCCTTGACCTCGATCACGTCACCGGCGCTTCCGAGCCCGGCGACCTCGTTCGTGAGAATCAGCTTCGACATGAGGGCTCCTTAGCGACCGGCACCGGCGTAGGGCAGGAGCGCCATCTCGCGCGCGTTCTTGATCGCGCGGGCGATCAGGCGCTGCTCCTGCACCGAGACTCCGGTGATGCGACGGGCGCGGATCTTGCCGCGCTCCGAGATGAACTTGCGAAGGGTGGCGACGTCCTTGTAGTCGATGACGCCGACGCGGATGGCCTTCGCGGGAGCAAGGGGCTTGCCGCCCTTGCGCGGCTTGCGGCGGTCGCCGCTGGACTTTCCAGCCATGATGGTTCCTTATCGATGGGCGGATGCTGCGGGCATCCGGAATCTTGTTCTTTTGCTCGGGGTTTCGGCTCGCTCGCGCTGCGCGCGGGCTCGCTCAACCTTGAGTCGATCTCGCATCAGGTTCGCTTTGCGAACGTGATGCGAGCCGACTCAAAACGGGGTCTCGTCTCCGAAGCTGCCGGGGGTGCTCCAGGCATCCGCACCGGACGAGCCGGGCGCGGACCACGG
This sequence comes from uncultured Microbacterium sp., assembly GCA_964533745.1. Taxonomy (GTDB): domain Bacteria; phylum Actinomycetota; class Actinomycetes; order Actinomycetales; family Microbacteriaceae; genus Microbacterium. The sequence continues at coordinate 27,924 of CAZHML010000013.1, read as the reverse complement.
CTCCTCCGAGACCGGAGCGCCGGAGCGGCCCTGGCCACCCGAGGACGCCGCGCGGGTCACCTGGGCGGTGGCGTAGCGGAGCGAAGGGCCGATCTCGTCGACCTCCAGCTCGATCGCGGTGCGGTTGTTGCCCTCGCGATCCTGATACGAGCGCTGACGCAGCCGCCCCTGAGCGATCACGCGCATCCCCTTGGTCAGGGTGCCCGCGACGTGCTCGGCGAACTCGCGCCATACGGACGCGCGCAGGAACAGCGCCTCGCCGTCCTTCCACTCGTTCGAAGCACGGTCGAAGTTGCGCGGAGTCGACGCGATCGTGAAGTTCGCCACCGGCAACCCGTTCTGCGTGTAACGCAGCTCCGGGTCGGCGGTGAGGTTGCCCACCACGGTGATGACGGTTTCGCCGGCCATGGTCCTAGACCTTCGCCTTGGGCTTGCGGGCGGCCTTCTCCTCGGCGCGCTGTGCCTCGGCGGCGACCATTGCCATCGCCTCCTCGGCGCGCAGCACCTTGGTGCGCATGATCTGCTCGTTCAGCCGCAGCTGACGGTCGAGCTCCTGCGTGGCGGCGCTGGTCGCGGTGAAGTTGACCACGGCGTAGATGCCCTCGGTCTTCTTCTGGATCTCGTAGGCGAGACGGCGCTTGCCCCAGATGTCGACGTTGTCGATCGAACCGCCATCGTCGGTGATCACCTTGAGGAACTTGTCGAGGGTCGGAGCGACCGTCCGCTCGTCGACCTCGGGGTTCAGGATCACCATGAGTTCGTACTGATGCGTCACTTACCCACCTCCTTCGGACTAGAACGGCTGCCGGGCATTTCCCGGCAGCAGGAGGGTGTGTGCATGTCATCCTTTTCGCGGCCATCAAGAGACTCGAAACCGGCAGGTGGACAACCTGCACAGTCTAGCATCCTCGTCGGAGGGCCGAGACGGTAGCGTGGCACCGTGGAGTGGATCGAGGATGTGGCCATCGGCGACTGGCTGCGCGCGCGGATCGATGATCCGTGGCGGAGCACGATGCACGACGTCGTGCCGCGGGGCTTCGCCGCCTACGCCCGCGTCTTCCATCCCGCGCGGGTGCGATCGCTGCCGGACCGGCCTGTTCCCGCGCACGAGGAGTGGGCGCGGATGCCGTATGCCGAGCAGCGCGCGCTCGCGGAACGGTTCGTCGACGCGCCCGCCACCTGGGCCGAGACCGCCGCGGCCTTCGGCACCCGGATGCACCCCCTCGCGCAGTGGTCACGGATCGTCGCCACACCCGAGGACGAGGACTGGCGCACGCGCATCGCCCCCGAAGGCCGCGAGTTCGACGCCCCGGAGGAGGGCTCGATGCCGCCGGAGCTGCTCGCCGCGCTCGCGCGGCATCTCGTGGCGCACACGACGACACCGGGTGCCGGGGTCGCGGCGCTCTGGGAAGGCTGGGGAGGCCTGCTGGGCTTCTACGGCGAGACGCCCGCGCGCAGCTTCTTCGGCTGGCTCGACCCCGCGAAGGCCGCTCCGGAAAGCGCGGCCGTGCGCGCGCACGAACGGATGCTGGAACGGAGCGTGCACGACCGGTTCAACAACGTCTTCCGCACCCCTATCTGGCAACCCGGCATCCTCTCCGATCACGTCTCGAAAGGCCCGCGCTGGGAGCTTCCTGGCCGCGACTATGTTTTGTTCTCGGCGGCACCGGCGGTCTTCGCCGATCCGGCCTGGATCCTCGACGCGCCCTGGCGCGACCGGGAGGCGGAGGAGCACGGATTCGGTCCCGCGGCGCAGCACCCCAGCATCCTGTGGCCCGATGACCGCGCCTGGGCGCTGGTCAGCGAGATCGACTTCGACTCCACGGTGATCGGCGGCACCGCCGAGCTGGTGCAGGCGCTCTGCGCCGACCCGGCTCTCGAGGCGCACCCGATCCCGGCGGGAGCGCGCCTGAGCTGGGATGCCGACGAGGTGAACCGATGAGCACACCGCTGCCCCCGGCATCCGTCCCCTTCGACGCCCGGCCCCTCACGGACCCGATCGACCCGGTCGAGCTGCGCGCGCACGCGCAGGCGATGCGGGCGCTGCTGCGCCAGGGCACCGCGCAGAACGTCGTGGCGGTGGTGATCGGCGTCTTCGTCGTCGTCATCGCGCTGTTCACGATCATCCCCGCGATCATCGGCGGGGTCGTTCTGCTCACCCAGTACTCGTCCACCGGCGGCGGACTGGTCGCGGCGATCGGCTCACTCGTGCCCGTCCTCATCATCGCGGTGGTGGGCGTGGCGATGGTGCTCGGCTTCCGTCACTTCTCACGGCGGGGGAATCAGCGCCGCTTCCGCCTCGATCGCTTCGCCACGGCGAACGGGATGCACTACGTCGCCCGCCAGCCGGACCCTCCGCTTCCCGGCATGATCTTCCAGCTCGGGCGCAGTCGCGCCGGCAACGACATCCTGCGTGGGACCGAACCGCGCTTCGTCGAGTTCGGCAACTATCAGTACACGACCGGCTCGGGCAAGAACGCCACCACCCACAACTGGGGCTACGTCGCCATCCATCTGGACGTCCCCCTGCCGCACATCGTGCTCGACGCGCTCGGCAACAACAGCCTCTTCGGCTCCAACCTGCCGGCGAGCTTCAGCCGCGACCAGCGCCTGGACCTGGAGGGCGACTTCAACAAGCACTTCGCGCTCTACTGCCCCCAGGGCTACGAGCGAGATGCGCTCTACCTGTTCACGCCCGACATCATGGCCCGCTTCGTCGATCACGCCGCCGCCCTCGACGTGGAGATCGTCGACGACTGGCTCTTCCTCTACGGCAAGCGCGAACTCGCCACCGTCGACCCTGCGACCTGGGCCTGGCTCTTCTCGACGGTCGCGGCGCTCATGTCGAAGTTCGAGCAGTGGGCGCGCTGGCGTGACGATCGCCTGCAGGCGGCGGCCTACCGCACGGGTGCGGCATCCGGGCTGCCCTTCGCCGCCCCGGCGCAGGCGCTCACGCCCCCGCCGGGCGTGGCGAGCGAAGGGCAGCGGCTGCGGCGCGGCTTCTCGTGGAGCGTCGTGCTCGTGTTCGTCGTGGTCGCGTTGTGGACCCTCACGCGCTTTCTGAACTGAGGCGCGCGGATCCGCCGACCGCTCAGTGCTGGTGACCCTCGGCGAACTTGAACGCGAGACGTCCGTGCGCGTAAGCGGCCCCCGCGCGCAGCGCCGTCGCGACCCAGGCCGTCTCGGCGAGCTCGGCCCTGCTGGCACCCGCGTCGACCGCGCGCTTGGTGTGCGCCTCAATGCAGTACACGCACTGCGTCGTCAGGGCCACTGCGACGGCGATCAGCTCGCGGAACTTCAGCGGGATCTCGCGTCCCTCGCCGGCGAAGACCGCCTTGTCGAAGCCGGCGAAGGCCGAGAGGATGTCCGGCGTCTCCTCCTTGTAGACGCGCACGTAGGCGCGATCCTTGTCCGGCTCGTAATACTCGCTCATCTCAGACACTCTCCTCACTTCGGCTGGCGAGGCCAGGCTATCGCGCCGCCGACGGTCGGGGCCTGACCGGCTCCACGTCTGCACGAGCGCAACACGGATGCACGAGCTTTTCGCCGATCTGGTCGTGCACTCGTGTTCGAGTCGTGCATCCGTGCGGACGCCCGGGTCAGCGGGTCGCCCGCCAGGCGCGCAGGCGCTGCTCTGCGACATCCGGCCCGAGAACGCCCTCGTCCAGGCGCAGCTCGAGCAGGAACCGGTAGGCCTCGCCGACCTCGCGTCCCGGGGGGATGCCGAGGATGCGCTGGATGTCGTTGCCGTCGAGCTCCGGACGGATCGCGTCGAGCTCCTCCTGTTCGCGGAGTTGGCCGATCCGCCGCTCGATGTCGTCGTAGGCGGCGGCCAGACGCGCGGCCTTGCGGCGGTTGCGGGTGGTGACGTCGGCGCGGGTGAGGATGTGCAGGCGCTCCAGCAGCGGACCGGCGTCGCGGACGTAGCGACGGACCGCTGAGTCCGTCCACGCGCCCTCGGCGTAGCCGAAGAAGCGCAGGTGCAGCTCGATGAGGGCAGCGACGGCATCCGTCGTCTCGCCGTCGAAGCGGAGGGCGGCCAGGCGCTTGCGCGCCATCCGGGCACCGACGACATCGTGGTGATGGAAGGTGACGCCGCCGCCCGGTTCCAGGCGACGGGTTCGGGGCTTGCCGATGTCGTGCAGGAGCGCGGCCAGGCGCAGCGCGACATCCGGCTTTTCTCCCGGGGTGCGGGCCTGCTCCAGGGCGATCGCCTGCTCGAGCACCGTCAGCGAGTGCTCGTAGACGTCCTTGTGGTGATGGTGCTCGTCGACCTCGAGGCGCAGCGCGCTGACCTCGGGCAGGAAGCGCTCGATGAGCCCGGTCTCCACGAGCACCCGGATGCCGCGGGCCGGGTCATCGGTCTGCAGCAGCCGGACGAGTTCGCCCTGGATGCGCTCGGGGCTGACGATCTGCAGCGTCCCGCCGAGGTCGGCGATCGCCCGGAGGGTCGCGTGGTCGATGTCGAAGCCGAGCTGGGCGCTGAAGCGCGCGGCGCGCAGCATCCGGAGCGGATCGTCGCCGAAGCTTACCGCCGGGTCGGACGGGGTGCGAAGCCGACCTGCGACGAGGTCTTCAACGCCGCCGGTGGGGTCGACGAGCTTTTTCTGCGGCACGGTGAGCGCCATCGCATTGACGGTGAAGTCGCGGCGGGCGAGGTCCCCCTCGATCGTGTCGCCGAACTCCACCGTGGGCTTGCGGGTCGCCCCGTCGTAGCTGTCGGCGCGGTAGGTGGTGATCTCGACCTGCTCGCCCTGCACGCGCGCGCCGATCGTGCCGAAGGCGCGGCCGATGTCCCACTGGGAACTCGAGATCGGTGTGACGACGCGAAGGATGTCCTCGGGCCGCGCATCGGTGGTGAAGTCGAGGTCGTGGGTGTCGCGGCCGAGCAGCGCGTCGCGCACAGGCCCGCCCACGACGGCGAGCTCGAACCCGGCCGCTGCGAAGGCCTCGCCGAGCGCGGCGACCACGGAGTGGTCGGCGAGCGCGCCCAGCCGCGCGATCCCCTCGGCCATGTTGAGCATGTTTCCAGCGTAGCCGGGCGGCCTTGCGGGATCCGCGTGTCCGCTGACTACCCTGATGGGATGAGCCACCGTGTCTTCGCCTATGGCACCCTTCGCCTGCGCGAGGTTCAGATCGCCCTCTACGGGCGAGAGGTGCCCACGGTCGCGGACACGCTCCCGGCATTCTGGCTCGACTGGCTCGCCATCACCGATCCCGATGTTGTTCGCGCGAGTGGCTCCGACCGTCATCCGATCCTGCGCCGTGGCGAGGCCCAAGACGTCGTCGAGGGGGTCTGCCTTGAGTTGAACGAAGCGGAGCTCTCCGCCACCGACGAATACGAAGTGGACGACTACGTCCGCCGTCGCGTCATCCTCGGATCGGGAGTCGAGGCATGGGCCTACCTGGCTCACGACGCCGGCGACTGAGCCCGTGAGATGGCGTCGTCACGGCCGATGCTGGGCAGACGGATCCAGATCCAGCACGCCTATGACCCGGCGGGGTGGAGCGGGATCCCCTGTCGTGCGATCGCTGCGGTCAGCTCTTTGTCGAAACCCAGGTAGCCCGTCACGATTTCGCCGAGATGAAGCGCGGTCGCGAGATGAAGCGCATCCAGCGTGCGCAGGCCGGATCGCAACACGATGGCGAGGTCGAGGATCTCATCGTCGAGCCGAACGAGGGACACTCGCCCCAGCAGAGCGCGCACGGGACCCGGATCGAGCCTCCGACGATCGGCTACCGCATGAAGTTCGATGGCGAGCAGACGGGACGAGACGAGTTCCGCATCGCCGGAGATGGCTTCTCGTACGGCATCCGTCCCTGTTTCGAGGACGAGCGTCTTGACCGCGGCCGAGGTGTCGAGGTAGATCATGCGCGATCCGCACGGAGGTCGTCGAGGGCCTCCTCGCTCGTCCAGCTGACCGCGATCGGCTCGAAGTCGAGACGACCGCGAACAGTCGCGGGCGTGATGCTGCCGGAGTCGATGAGTTCCTCCCATCGACTCTGCCGAGGCGGAGCTATCTCAGCGATGGGGATGCCCCGATCGGTCACGACAAGATGCTCTCCGCGGGCAACGCGAGCGAGCACCCGCGCGGTCTGCTGGTTGAGTTCAGTCTTCGTCACACGACCCATCGTCCCAGGCTACTGGCAAACTACTACTTCTACTACACAGGCAGCCTCCTGGACTGGACGTTACACAGTGCCCTCCTCCTTGTCCCAAACAGGCGAGAGCAGATCCTCAAGACCGACGCCGAGGTGGCCTCGAACAGAGAGGACCCCATGTCTCAGCACCACAATCTCTACTCCCAGAAGGGTTGTCTCGGCTGCAAGCCGTGCGAAGCCGGCGGAGCGAACATCGGTCGGTCCGCGGTCCTGTGGACCATCGGCATCTGAACGGCAGGCTTGGGCCTGCTGTTCCTCCCCTTCTTCAAGAAATGCCAGTACTGCAATCACAACACCTGGTGGAACAAGCACGACGGGCGAGACCTCCGCAACACAGGGGTCTGAGATCGTCCGGAATGGCCTATCGGGAGCGCCGCAGAGACACGCTCGCCCCCTGGTCGTCGACCTGCAGCGGCGTCAGACCGCGTTGCCCTCGACCGGCCCCTCGGTATTCGGCTTCCATCCGAGCGCCGGGGCGACGTGCTCGGCGAAGGACTGCAGTACGTGCAGGTTGTAGTCGGGGCCGAGCTGGTTCGGGATGGTGAGCATGAGCGTGTCGGCGGCCATCACGGCCTCGTCGGCACGGAGCTGCTCGATCAGCACATCGGGCTCGGCGGCGTAGGTCTTGCCGAAGGTGGAGTGATAACCGTCGATGATGCCGACCTGGTCGTGCGCGTCCTCGGAGCGCAGCCCGAAGTAGGCGCGATCCGTGTCCGACACCAGCGGGAAGACGCTGCGACTCACGGATACCCGAGGTCGGCCCGTGTGCCCGGCGGCCCTGTACGCCGCCCGGAAGAGGTCGATCTGCTCGCGCTGCAACTCGTGGAAGGGTTGCCCGGTCGCCTCGGTGACGAGCGTGGAACTCATCAGGTTCAGCCCCATCCGACCGGTGTCCTCGGCTGTGGCCCGGGATCCGGAGCCCCACCAGATGCGCTCGCGCAGACCCGGTGACTGCGGCTCGATCGCGAGGTAGTGCCCGGCACCGACCATGCGCGGGTCACCCGGCGCGAGACGCTCGCCCTCGATCGCGCGCAGGAACAGCTCGAACTTCTCGCGCGCCAGGACGCTGCCGCGCTCGGCATCCTCGGCATCGGCGTACCCGAAGGCCTCGTAGCCGCGCAGCGCCGTCTCGGGTGAACCGCGGCTGATCCCGAGCGCGATGCGCCCCTCGGCGATGAGGTCGAGGGCGGCAGCCTCCTCGGCCAGGTACAGCGGGTTCTCGTAGCGCATGTCGATCACGCCGGTGCCCAGTTCGATCCGGCGCGTGCGCGCGGCCATCGCGGTCAGCAGCGGGATCGGTGATGCCGACTGCCGCGCCCAATGGTGCACGCGCACGTAGGCACCGTTGACGCCGATCTCATCCGCGCCCTCGGCGATCTCGACGGTCTGGCGCAGCATGTCGCCCGCGGTGCGAGTCTGCGATCCCGGCACATCCGTGTAGTGCCCGAAGGACAGGAATCCGAAAGCTCTCATGCCCGACCCCAACCGGCCGCCTGCCACAGGTATTCCACCCTCGTCATCCGCTCCGGTCGCGAAAAGCGTCGTTTTCGGCGCTGAGAACAGCCGTTAGTGCGACCGGGAAGGCGAGGGCGGCACCAGAAGGAAGCCGTCGAGCACGAGGGCGCGGATGCGCGGCTCGAGGTCGGCCCAGAGCTCGGCGAGAGGCACCTCGAACAGCTCGGCCAGCGCGCGGACGATCTGAGCGACGGTCAGCTCGCCGTCGCAGGCGCCCACGAGGGCGGCGAGCGCGGGATCGACCGAGAGGGTGCGACCAAACCCTCCGCCCTGGCGCAGTTCGATCACGCTCGGGTCGTCGGAGCCCGGCAGGAAGTGCCGCGCCTCGGTGACATCGGCCGCCGTGACGAGCACGGCAGGCAGCTCCCCGGCGAGCAGGTCGGATGCCTCAAGCCCCGCGGCCAGCGCGGTGCCCGGGTCGTGCAGAGGCTGCGGCATCCTCTCGAAACGCCGCAGCGGCTCGTGCGCGACATCCCGGTCACCCGGCCGCCGCAGCAGCAGGTAGCCGAAACCTATCGCTGTCACTTCCCGCGCGGCGAAGTCGGCCAGCCAGGCCTCCAGCAGCGGGTCGAAGTCCTCGTCGCGGGGCAGCGTGCCGCCGTCGCGGATCCACAGTTCCGCGTAGGCGAGCGGTGAGAGCTCCTCGCGCTCGATCGCCCAAACATCCACCCCGTCAGCCACCCAGGACCGCACGCGGTCCAGGCCCGGCACTCCGCCGCGCGTCTCCCAGTTGCCGAGCAGCTGCGCCACGCCACCGGGCTCGAGGTGCGCGGGTGCCACGCGCACGAACTGCTCGACGAGAGCATCGCCGACGAGACCGGCATCCCGGTACTCGTACCCCGGCACCCCGGACGAGCGCGGGGTGATCACGAACGGCGGGTTCGAGACGATGAGGTCGAAGCGCTCGCCCGCGACGGGATCGAACATGTCGCCGTGGCGGAACTCGATCGCGTGCACGCCGTTCAACTGCGCATTGAGCTCGCCGAAGGCGAGCGCCCGGTGCGAGAGGTCGGTCGCCACGACGACATCCGCGTGGCGAGAGAGCAGAAGCGCCTGGATGCCGCATCCCGTGCCGACATCGAGCGCCCGACCCACACGCGCGGGCATGACGATCTCGGCGAGAGTGCGCGAGGCGCCGCCCACGCCCAGAACGTGGTCGGCAGGGAGCGCACCGCCGAGCGACGCCTCGTCGAGGTCGCTCACGATCCAGAACTCACCCGCACCCGTCTGGTCGGCGAAGGACTGCGGGCGAATGAGGACGAGCGGCGTGACCGCGTCACCCTCGTCGCGCGCGAGGCCGAGCGCGACGAGCCCCGCGACCCCGCAACGCGGAAGCGCCCTCGCGACGGACAGAGCAGGCTCGGCCATCCCCAGCAGGAACAGCCGTCCGAGCGTCGCGAGCGACCCATCATCGTCGCCCAGGGCGCGCAGGATCGGATGCCGCAGACCCCGTCCGAGAGCGTCATCGGCTTCTTCACCCCACCGTTCGCGCAACGCCTCGGACCGGAAGCCGGCCGCGGCGAGATCGGCCGCGAGCGCACTCGCAAGGCGCGCATCGGGGAGGGGAACGGAGGCAGCGGACACGGCCGCCACTCTACGCGCCTGCGGGCGGGTGCGAGGCGTGCCGCCTAGAATCAGGGGGCCAGCATCCGCCGCGGGGTGCCCTCGCCCAGGAAGACGCCATGACCTCGACTGCTCGCCGATCCGGCCCTCGCGCACCTTCGCGGCGAGCCGTGAACGCCGCCGGATGCCGGACGGCCGGGCGATGAGCAGCCTCGGCCGGGCGAGCACGGTCCTCGCCGCCGGCACGCTTGTCTCGCGAGTCACCGGGCTCGTGCGCACCATCGTGCTGGTGATGGCCATCGGTTCGATCGGCCCCGCCGGCGACGCCTTCGCGACGGCGAACCAGCTGCCGAACAACGTCTTCACGATCATCCAGACGGGCCTGCTGACCGCGGTCATCATCCCGCAGATCGTGCAGGCTGCGGCGCACCGCGACGGTGGCCGTGCCTACATCTCGAAGCTCTTCACACTCGGCATCGTGGCCTTCCTCGTCGCCACGGCGATCGCCATGCTGATCGCGCCCTGGCTCGTGTTCATCTACGCAAAGGGCTACACGCCCGAGCAGCTCGCCCTGGCCACCGCCTTCGCCTACTGGTGCCTCCCGCAGATCTTCTTCTACGGGCTCTACGCGCTGATCGGCGAGACGCTCAACGCCCGCCGCGTCTTCGGCCCGTACACCTGGACCCCGATCGCGAACAACGTCATCTCGATCATCGGCTTCCTGATCTTCATCGCGCTCTTCGGCGGGGACCGCACGGTGGTCGCGGACTGGACCCCCGGGATGATCGCGCTGATCGGCGGCACGGCCACGCTCGGGATCGCGGTGCAGGCGGCACTGCTGCTGGTCGCCTGGCGGCGCACGGGGCTGCGCCTGCGCCCCGACTTCCGCTGGCGCGGCGTGGGCCTGGGCGAAGTAGGAAGGCTCGCCACCTGGACCTTCTTCATGGTCATCGTCATGCAGCTGGCGGGCCTCGTGCAGGCCACGCTCGTCTCCGAGGCATCCGGCCGGTATCCCTCGGTGCTGATGATGCAGGCAGCGTGGCTGGTATTCATGCTGCCGTACTCGATCTTCGCCGTCTCGATCGGCACCCCCTACTTCACCCAGATCGCCGAGCACGCCGCCGCCGACCGCCACGCCGAGGTGCGCCTCGACATCGGTCGCTGCGCGCGGGCGGTGTCGCTGTTCATCGTCATCTCGACCGTTGCGCTGGCCGTGGCGGCGGTCCCGGCGTCCCGCGTCTTCACGAGGAGCTCGGAGGCTGCGGTGATGGCTGCTCCTGTCCTCATCGCCTACCTCGTAGGGCTTCTGCCGCTGGCACTGCTGTTCATCGTGCAGCGCACGTTCTACGCCTACGGCGACACGCGCACCCCCTTCTTCTTCACAGTCGTGCAGTGCGTGCTGATCGTGGTGTTCTCGGTGCTCGCGGCCGGTACCGTGCCCCTGTCGCAGCTCGCCGCTGCCATCGCGCTCATCCAGTCGCTCGCGGGGGCGGCGCAACTCCTGCTCGGGATCTGGCTGCTGCGCAAGCGCCTGGGGGGGCTTGATCTTCGACGCACCGCGACCTCCCTGCTGCGCTTCGTCGCGGCGGCGGTCCCCGCGGGCTTCGCGGGGTGGGGAGTCTTCCTGCTGCTGGGCGGAGTCGAGGGGTGGACGACGGCCAGTCAACTGCTCGGGGCGCTCGGCACGGCTGTTGTCGGGGGGGCGGCGTTCGTCGTCTACCTCGCCGCGCTCGCGCTGTTGCGCGCTCCCGAGCTCTCGGTCGCCCGGGACCTGCTGGGGCGGCTGCGGCCGGGGGGTCGTGCGGCCGGCAACGACAACGATCGAGGGGCGGTCAGTCCGCCTGATCCGACGGGATGACGCGGATCTCCGCCCGAACATCGGGAACGCCGAGAAACTTGCGATCCGCGGTGAGCAACGGCGCATCCAGCATCTCGGCGAGAGCAACGTAGGCGGCGTCGTAGGCCGTCATTTTGTACGCCAGCTCGCGAACTCGCGGTTGCGCGCCTTGCGCGCCTCGCGTTCGAGCACGTCCCTGAGAAACGCCTGCAGCGATTTGCCTTCGGCCTTCGCCGCGCGCGCGAGGTCGTCCCGGATCTTCTCGGGGACATCGCGCACCTGGATCGCCACCATGTCGTCGAGAGCATCATGCACTTCTGCATGCATTGCGTCGGAGATCGTCATGGGAAGACAGTGGTCACATTCTGTGAGGTGTGACCAAAGTCATCCACCAGCACACCCTTGCTATCGTTCAGGCATGTCTGCGGCGAGAGCACAGTGGTCGGCACTGCCGGAGGATGTGGGCGCGCGCATCGCCCGGATCGCCGACTCCGAGGTGTCCTCGACGCTGCCGCAGAGCGGCGGCTTCTCCGCGGGGCTCGCCGAGCGCGTGCTGTTCGCCTCGGGGCGGCACCTGTTCGTCAAGGCGATCGCGGATGCCGGGCACGAGGGAACCCTCGCACTCTACGAGCGAGAGGCCGAGGTGCTCCGCGCCCTGCCCCCTGCGGTTCCCGTGCCGCGCCTCGTCGAGGCGTTCCACGAGTCCGGCTGGTTCGTCCTGGTCATCGAAGACATCGCCGGGCGGCATCCCGAACGACGAGCGGATGCCGCAGACACGCTCCGGGTGCTCGAGGCGATGACCGAACTGGCCGCCGTGCGCGGGGATCTCTCCTTCCCGCCGCTGTCGGGCGAACTCGCCGAGACCGCCGGGTCCTGGCATCGCCTGGACGAAGGCGGCCTCATCGACACGACGACGCCATGGTGCGCCGCGCATCTCGCGCTGCTCAAAGCCTCCGCCTCGACGGTCTGCGCAGCGGTCGGCGGCGACCGCCTCGTGCACGCCGACCTGCGTCCCGACAACACTCTCATCGACGATGGCGGGAAGGTCTGGTTCGTCGACTGGCCGTGGGCCGCGCGCGGGCCTGGGTGGTTCGACGCCCTGGCGTATCTGCTCGACCTCGCTCTCGCGAGCCCCGCCGCGGACGTCGACCGGCTGCTGCAGCATCCCCTGTTCGCGGACGCGGACCCCGCACGAATCGACGCAGTCCTCGCCGCCTTCGCCGGCACCTGGTTCGAGAAGTCCCGCCAGCCGGCACCGCCGGGGATGTCGGCCCTGCGTGACTTCCAGCGACGGGAGGCCATCGCCGCCGCCAAGTGGTTCGCACGCCGCGTCGCTCGCACGTAGCGGGAATGCCGCGCGGCTAGCATGGGTTGACACCGTCGAAGGAGAGTCATGCGCCAGGTCATCATCATCGGCTCCGGCCCCGCCGGGTTCACCGCGGCCATCTACGCGGCCCGGGCGAGCCTGAGTCCCCTCGTGATCGCCAGCTCGGTCGAGGTCGGCGGCGAGCTCATGAACACGACCGGCGTGGAGAACTTCCCCGGCTTCCCCGAGGGCATCCAGGGTCCGGACCTGATGACGAAGATGCAGCAGCAGGCTGAGCGCTTCGGTGCCGAGATCCTCTATGACGACGTGACGGGCCTCGACCTCGACGGCCCCGTGAAGAAGGTCACGGTCGGACGCGGCGACGTGCTGGAGGCGGCCACTGTCATCTACGCGACCGGCTCCGCCTACCGCAAGCTCGGCATCGAGGGCGAGGAACGCCTCTCGGGACACGGCGTCTCGTGGTGCGCGACCTGCGACGGCTTCTTCTTCCGCGAGAAGACCATCGCCGTCGTCGGCGGCGGCGACTCGGCCATGGAGGAGGCGACCTTCCTCACCCGCTTCGCTGACAAGGTCTACGTCATCCACCGCCGTGAGAGCCTGCGCGCCTCGAAGATCATGCAGGAGCGCGCCTTCACCAACGAGAAGATCGAGTTCCTCTGGAACTACGACGTGACCGAGATCCTCGGCGGCGACGCCGTGACCGGTGCACGCCTGCGCTCGACCGCCGACGGCTCCGAACGGGAGCTGCCCCTCGACGGCCTGTTCGTCGCGATCGGCAACGACCCGCGCACGCATCTCGTGCACGACGCGCTCGAGCTGACCGCCGAGGGCACCGTCTGGGTCGACGGCCGCTCCTCGCGCACCTCGATCCCGGGGGTCTTCGCCGCCGGTGACGTGATCGATCCGACCTATCGTCAGGCCGTCACCGCGGCGGGCAGCGGAACCGTCGCGGCACTGGATGCCGAGCACTACCTGGCGGCGCTCGCCGATGCCGCTGAGACGGCCCCCGCCCTCGCCTGAGGGAACACCGGCGAGACGCCGCGTGTTGCACCCGACAGACGCACCCACAGCAAGGAGAAACCCATGACTGCCCAGGCCACGAGCGAAGCCACCTGGACTCAAGACGTGCTGGAGGCCACCGGCCCCGTGCTCGTCGACTTCTGGGCCGCGTGGTGCGGCCCGTGCCGGATGGTAGGACCGATCCTCGACGAGATCGCGAGCGAGCACAGCGACAAGATCACCGTTCTCAAGCTCAACGTCGATGAGAACCCGAACCTCGCCATGCAGTACCAGATCACCTCCATCCCGGCGATGAAGGTGTTCGAGAACGGCACGGTCGCGAAGACCATCATCGGTGCCATGCCCAAGCCGGCGCTCGAACAGCAGCTCGCCGGATTTATCTCCTGATCAGGTATTTTTCTGGGATGTTGCTATGACGCATCCGACATCCGGATGCGCACGTCCCACAAGCGATGCGTGTTCGTCGCCCCCAGCAGTCGCCAGACGACACTCGTGAGTTCGGGGTGCTCGAGCGCGATCTGGCGAAGGATCCGATAGTTGCGCGCCTCGCCCGGCATCCCCCCGCCGGCGGCGGCGATGTGCTCGGCACGAAGCTGGAGCACCACGAACTCATCGACGCTCGGCAGGTCTTCCATGAAGTCCCAAGGATCCTCGCCGGCGCGCAGCCGCTCGTGGATCAGCACCGCAAGCTCATCCGTCGCCTCGGCGCGCAGAAGCTCGAGGCTCGCGCGTCTCGGGATGGAATCGGTCATTCCTCCACCCTACGCGCCTCGCTCGTGCGAGGTCTGACGGATCGAGCCTCAACGCCCCCCGTAGCCCTCGATGCCGAGTTCGCCGAGAATGCGGTTCAGATCCTGGATCGTCGCGAAGTCGATCGCGACCTGTCCCTTCTTGGCGCTCAGCGAAATCCGCACGCGGGTGTTCAGCCGGTCGCCGAGGGCGGCGGCGATCTCGTCGAGCTGCGCGCGCCTGGCACCCGCCCTCGCGGGCTTGCGCTTGGTGCTCGCTCCGATTCGCTGCTTCGCCGCCTCTTCGGTCGCACGGACGGAGAGATCCTCGTTCACGATCTTGTCGGCGAGGCGCTGCATCTCCTGCGCATCGTCGAGCGCGAGCAGCGCCCGCGCGTGCCCTGCACTGAGGACACCGGCGGCGACTCGTTGCTGCACCGGCAGCGGCAACCGCAGCAGACGGATCGTGTTGGAGATCTGCGGACGAGACCGACCGATGCGCTCGGCGAGCTGCTCCTGGGTGATCCCGAAGTCTTCGAGCAGCTGCTGATACGCCGAGGCCTCTTCCAGGGGGTTCAGCTCGGAGCGGTGCAGGTTCTCGAGCAGGGCATCGCGCAGCAGAGCATCATCGGACGTCTCACGGACGACGGCGGGGATCGTCTCGACGCCGGCGGCACGCGCGGCACGCGTGCGTCGCTCACCCATCACCAGCTCATAAGCACCCGCCTCGTTCACCCGCACGACAACGGGCTGCAGGACCCCGAACTCCCGGATGCTGTGGGTCAGCTCCGCGAGGTCCGCCTCGTCGAAGTGCGCGCGCGGCTGACGCGGGTTCGGCACGATCGCGTTCGGATCGATGTGGACGAGCCGGAGCCCCGGCACGCTCTCGAGCTGCGGCCCGATGGCCGAGGTGCCCTTCTTGCCCCCCGGGAAGAAGACGTCGACGGGACGCTCCGCCTGATCGGTTGTGGGGATCAGTGCGCCGATCCCGCGCCCGAGTCCGGTGCGCTTGGCCATCAGCTCTCCTTCCGCTTGCCACCCGCACGGGTGGCAAGCTCGACTGCCGCCTCGCGGTAGGCGACGGCTCCGACGGACGTCGCCTCATAGGCGATCACCGTCTGGCCAAAGCTCGGCGCCTCCGACACGCGCACGGACCGGGGGATGACTGTCTCGAGCACCTGCTCGGGGAAGTGCGTGCGCACCTCGTCGGCGACCTGTTGCGCCAGCCGCGTGCGCGAGTCGTACATCGTGAGCAGGATCGTCGAGATGTGCAGCTCCGGGTTCAGGTGCTTCTTGATCATCTGGATGCTGCCGACGAGCTGGCTGAGACCTTCGAGGGCGTAGTACTCGCACTGGATCGGGATCAGCACCTCGTCGGCCGCGGTGAAGGCGTTGATGGTGAGAAGGCCGAGCGAGGGCGGGCAGTCGATCAAGACGAAGTCGAGCGGCGTTGTGGGGAGGTAGGCCTCGAGCGCACGTTCGAGCCGGTGCTCGCGCGCGACCTGCGCGACCAGTTCGATCTCGGCACCGGCAAGGTGGATCGTGCTCGGCGCGCAGAACAGGTTCTCGGACTCGGGGCTGGTCTGCACGATATCGGCCAGCGGGAAGTCCTCGATGAGCACGTCGTAGACGCTGGGCGTCTCGGCGTTGTGCGGGACGCCCAATGCCGTCGAGGCGTTGCCCTGAGGATCGAGGTCGATCACCAGCACGCGGGCACCGAGATGCGCGAGCGCAGCGGCGAGGTTCACGGCGGTCGTCGTCTTGCCGACCCCGCCCTTCTGGTTCGACACCGTGATCACGCGAGTCTTCCCGCTGAACGAGACCGTGACGTTCTCCAGGGCGCGACGCCGGGCAGTGAGTTCGGCAAGCTCGCGCGCGAGGGGAGTGTCCATCCCAGCGACCTCTTTCCATCGGGTGCGATGTTTCACGTGAAACACGACGTCGTACAGACAGTCTTCTACTTTAGCCGGTGATCGGGGGATGCGACTGCGGGGTATGGAGGGGGGGACAGGATGCCGTGGCGTGACCCATCGGAGAGCCTCCGCCGGACGGCGAGGGCCGGGCCCTGCGGGACGTGCCCCATCGAGATCCACGGATGTTTCACGTGAAACATCCTGAGGGCGACCCTGCACGGAAGCGCGTCTCGGTGAGCGGCCCGTGAGGAGCATCGGGAGGGGCCCGGCGCAGCCGGGACGGAGCCCGCTCTGCGACTCACGGGCCGCTCACCGGGACGCGCGGGGTGGCCTGTTCAAGGGAGCGATGAGCGAACCCCAGCTCAGCCAACACGCGCGCGGACCACACGGGTCGGTTCGGTGAGCACGCTCTCGCCGAGGACCTCGACGCGGACCTCGCTCAACCCGAGCCGACGGATCTGCTTCTGGGCGGCCTCGATCTCCGCCGGGGCACCTACGCCCTTGAGCAGGATCAGCTCGCCTCCGTGGCGAACGAGGGGAGCGACGAGCGGAAGAAGGGTCCGCAGCGCGCTCACAGCACGGGCGGTCACGACGTCGAACTGGCCCTGCGGCCGAACCTCCTCTGCCCGCGCACGAAGCACCTCGACGTTGTCGAGCCCGAGCGACGCGACTAGCTCACTCAGCCAGGCGACCCTCCGCTCCATCGGCTCGATGAGCGTCCAGCGCAGGTCGGGCCTGGCAATGGCCAGCACGAGCCCGGGAAGCCCCGCGCCGCTTCCCACATCCGCGACCTCGCCGTGGAACAGGGGGGCGGCGATGACGCTGTTGAGGATGTGCCGGGTCCACAGGCGCGGGAGTTCGAGTGGTCCGATGAGGCCGCGCTCCTCACCCTCGCGGGCGAGCGCCTCTGTGAAGGAACGGGCCGTGCCGATGCGCGTGCCGAACAACTCCGCTGCGACCGCCGGCTCGCTTTCGAGCGCACTCATGGCACCCGATGTTTCACGTGAAACATCAGCGACGACGGATCACCGTGTGCCGGTCAGCGCCCTCGCCATAGGACTCCGAGACGAGGCCGCGCTCGGCCACGATGTCGTGCACGAGCTTGCGCTCGTAGCTCGTCATCGAGGGGAGGGATGCCTGCGTCGCGCCCTCGTCGAGCTTCGCGGCGGCCGCATCCACGAGCCGCTCGAGCTGTCGGCGACGCTGGTCGCGCGAACCGCCCACGTCGAGGATCAACCGCGAGAAAGAGCCCGTCTGGTTCTGCACCGCGAGGCGCGTGACCTCCTGCAGTGCCTGCACCGTGTCGGGATCCGAGAAGACCCCGAGGCTGGAACTGTCTGACTCGACCGAGACATAGGCGCGGCCTTGACGGACGTCCAGCGTGAGGTCGCCGTCGAGGTCCGCGATGTCGAGCAGCCCTTCGAGAAAGTCAGCGGCGATGTCACCCTCGCGTTCGAGTTCCTCTACGCTCCGCTCATCGTGAGCGGTCGGTGACGTGTGCGATGACGTGCTCATCACCTCTCACCCTTCTTCTTCGACCGCTTCTTGCCGATCGGCTGCTGGCGCTTGGGCGCCTCCTGCTTGGCGCGCTCGGCCTCGTCGAGAAGCCGCTGCTGCTCCGCCTCGTAGACCTCGATCGGCACGACCTTGCCCTGCGCGTCGAGCGCCTTGCCCTTGCGTGCCAGACGCTCCTCACGAGCCTTCGCGGCTTCGGAACCCGGCGTGGGCATCTCGCGAATGACGAGGAACTGCTGACCCATTGTCCACAGGTTCGAGGTGAACCAGTAGATCACGACGCCCAGCGGGAAGAACACCCCCGAGAAGATGAAGGCCAGCGGCAGCACGTATAGCATGACCTTCTGCATCTTGTAGGCCTGGCCGGTCTTGGCTTCGGGCGAGAGGTTCTTCGAGATGATCTGCAGCTGGGTGAGGAACTGCGAGGAGATCATCAGGATGACCAGGACCACCAGGATGATCACGGTGGTCGTCTGGTTCTGGGCGATCGCCTCGGTCATCCGCATGTGCAGCGGTGCGACCCCGAACAGCTTGGCGTTGTAGAACTGAGAGGTCAGCTCGGCGTTGAGCAGACCGACACCGCCACGACCGGCGAGATAGTGCCGCTCGATGTCGAACAGCGTATAGAACAGCGCCAGGAAGAACGGCATCTGCACCAGCAGCGGCAGGCAGGACGACACAGGTGTGGTGCCGTGCTTCTTGTAGAGCGCCATCGTCTCGCGGCTCATCGCCTCGCGCGAGAGCTGATCCTTCTTGCCGCGGTACTTCTCTTGGATCTTGCGCAGCTGAGGAGCGAGCTCCATCATCTTGCGCTGGCTCTTGATCTGCTTCACGAACAGCGGGATGAGGGCCGCGCGCAGCACGACGACGATGCCGATGATCGACAGCACCCAGGTCAGACCCCCGGCGGGATCCATACCGAGGGTCGTGAGCAACCAGTGCCAGCCGACCAGCACCGCTTCGACCAACCACTTCAGCGGCCACAGAACCGTGCCGAAGAAGCCGATGATGCCACCGGGCTCTTCAACCACCGGCGTCGGGCTCGGGGTTGCGGCGGCAACGGCGAGCAGAGAGGTAATTCCCACGTGTCAGTCCTTTCGCGCGGGTACGACGAACCCTCGGGGTGTGAGGGCGTAACGGAAGCGTCTGTGTGGACGGACGTCGTCGACGCCGCCCTTGGTCCAGGGGTTGCAGCGGAGGATCCGCCACACAGCCAGGAGCATCCCCTTGACCGCACCGTGCTGTTGCACCGCACCTACAGCGTACGCGGAACAGGACGGGTAGTAGGCACAGACGTCTCCGTACGTTGGTGAGATCACTCGCCGGTAGCCTGCCAGAAACAGCAGCACGAGGTTGCGAGGGACCAGGGGGATGAGACGCCAGGCGTCTGCCGGATGCAGTCGTGCCGTGCCTCGGGAGGTCTCCGGAAGGGCGCTCACGACGATCGCCGTTCGCCCCGCAGTGACCTGTCGAACCCCCGCATCGCCTCGTTGCGCAGACGCGCGAAGTCGGCGCCGGCCGAGGAGGGCAGAGCCCGGATCACGATGTCCGCGCCCTCGGGGATCTCCGGCAATGCCGCCGCGCACACCGCTTTCAACCGACGACGGACGGTGTTGCGGACGACCGCGGTGCCCACCTGCTTGCCGATGATGAAGCCGAAGCGGGCGGGTCGCTGCTCGTCCGTGCGCAGGACGGAGATGATCATGAGCGCACCACCGGAGCGGACACCACCGCGGACGACGCGACGATAGTCATCGCCGCGCGTCAGGCGATGCGGCCGCGCGAGCACTCTAGGCCGAGAGTTCGCTGCGCCCCTTCGCGCGACGTGCCGCGAGGATGGCGCGGCCGGCGCGCGTGCGCATGCGAGCGCGGAAGCCGTGCTTCTTCGCGCGACGGCGGTTGTTGGGCTGGAACGTGCGCTTGCTCATAAGATCACTCCGGAGAATCTGCCACCGGGATCTCGACATCCGGAGACATGGGAACTGCCGCAAAGGCATAAGTCAACCGATTAAGGCTACGCCACCGGGCCAGACAAGGCAAACCAGCGCGCAAGAGCGTGCATTATCGGGGGACGCGCATAGGGGGACGCGAAGCGACACGCCGATCTTATCCACAAGCAGTTGCCTCCACGCCTCCGACTGGCTACCGTTGCACCATCCAGTTATCCACAGGGACGCCCTCTCGCCACATCCGGAGCACCATGACCTCGCCCGCACAACCCGACGTCCCGATCTGGACGACGGTTCGCGAGTTCCTCGCACGCGACGAACGGCTGACCCCGCAGATGCACGGCTTCCTGAACATCGTCGTGCCCGCCGGCGTCATGCAGTCCACGCTCTACCTCGATGTGCCCAACGAGGGCATAGCGGCGCACATCAACAAGCGTCTGCGCATCCCGATCATGGAAGCTCTGGATGCTGCCGGCGACGAAGTCACGTCCTTTCGGGTCGTCGTGAACCAGGAGCTCGACGCCGACCCCGAAGGTGCCGCGCCCGTGGGTGACAGCACCCCCGTCGAGCAGCGGCGCGAACCGCTTCCCGAGGCCCCTTTCACCCCCCGGGACGATTCGCGCCTGAACCCGAAGTACACCTTCGACAACTTCGTCATCGGCCAATCGAATCGTTTCGCGCACGCCGCCGCCGTCGCCGTGGCCGAGACGCCGGCCAAGGCTTACAACCCGCTGTTCATCTACGGCGACTCGGGCCTGGGCAAGACCCACCTCTTGCACGCCATCGGCGACTATGCGATGAGTCTCTACTCGGGCATCCGTGTGCGGTATGTCTCCAGCGAAGAGTTCACGAACGACTTCATCAACTCGATCGCCAACAACCGCGGGGCCGCCTTCCAAGCTCGCTACCGGGATGTCGACATCCTTCTGATCGATGACATCCAGTTCCTGCAGGGCAGGGCAGAGACGCAGGAAGCCTTCTTCCACACGTTCAACACGCTGCACGACCACAACAAGCAGGTCGTGATCACCAGCGACGTCGCGCCGAAGTATCTGACCGGCTTCGAGGATCGGATGCGGAGCCGCTTCGAGTGGGGCCTGACCACCGATGTGCAAGCACCCGACCTCGAGACCCGCATCGCGATCCTGCGAAAGAAGGCACAGAGCGAGAACCTCGACATCCCTGCCGACGTGATGGAGTACATCGCCTCGGCGGTCTCGTCGAACATCCGCGAGCTAGAGGGTGCGTTGATCCGAGTTTCGGCATACGCGAGCCTGAACCACCAGCCGCCGGACATCTCACTCGCCAAGACAGTGCTCCGCGACATCATCAACTACACCGAAGACACTGTCGTCTCGCCCACCGACATCATTTCGGCGACGGCGTCCTACTTCAAACTCACCGTCGACGATCTGTACGGTTCCAGCCGCTCGCAGCAGATCGCTACCGCGCGGCAGATCGCGATGTACCTCTGCCGGGAACGCACCGGGCTGTCGTTGCCGAAGATCGGGCAGCTCTTCGGCAACCGCGACCACACCACCGTCATCTACGCCTGCCGGAAAATCAGCGAGCTGATGCGCGAGCGCCGCTCAATCTACAACCAGGTCACCGAGATCACGACGCTCCTAGGCCGGCGCTGACACCGAGCGATACCCTCCGGCTACCGACGACACCACCTACCCACATGTGGATAACTTGTGGACGACGTCGGTAGGGACTGGGACGAATGTGAGCGGCGGACGCCTCTTCTGTGGAAAACCTCGGGATGGCGGGAGTGCGCTTTCGCCGGCAGTCACAGCAAGTCCCCAGGCACTCCACATCTCACAACGATGTAGTTTCCTTCTCTCTTCTGCTCTCCACTGAGTTATCCACAGTTCCCACAGAGGTTAATACTGTTAACAAGATCTTCTCTCATAGGGCGGCTTCCCATCACCTCCATGCAAATCTCCCCCTCTGCGAACCGTGACCGAGGGGACTAGCATGGGAATCCCTGCCCCGCAGGAATTTCAGAACACGACGACACAGGGAGTTCCCGTGAAGTTCCAGGTCAACCGCGACGTCTTCAGTGAAGCCGTGTCCTTTGTCGTGAAACTCCTCCCGCAACGCAACCCGCAGCCGATCCTGGCCGGTGTGCTGATTCAGGCGAGCGAGAGCGGCCTGACCCTCTCAGCGTTCGACTACGAGGCTTCGGCCCGCACGACGATCGAGGCGACCGTCGACCAGGCCGGGACCATCCTCGTGCATGGCCGGCTTCTCTCGGAGATCGCCAGCCGCCTCCCGAACGCACCGATCGAGGTCTCGCTCGACGAGGAGAACGGGATCGCAGTCTCCTGCGGCTCGGCGAGATTCACACTCGCCCCGATGCCCGTGGACGAGTACCCCTCGATCCCGGAAGTCTCCGGATCCACCGGTGTCGTTCCTGCCGAGGACTTCAGCACGGCGATCGCGCAGGTTGCCTTCGCAGCATCCCGCGACGATGTCACCCCGGTGCTCACCGGCGTCCAGCTCTCAGTGAGCGAGAACCAGCTGAGCATGGTGGCCACCGATCGCTATCGGGTCTCGCTGCGCAATGTGCCCTGGGACGGCGAGTCCTCAGAGCAGACCGCTTTGGTCCCCGCTCGCACGCTGCAAGAGGTCGGCAAGACCTTCGGGCAGGTCGGTCAGATCCAGATCGCTTTCTCAGGATCGGGCGATCGCGAGATCATCGCATTCACCGCCGGCAACAAGACGGTCACCTCACTCCTGATCAAGGGCAACTTCCCGCCGGTGCGGCGGCTGTTCCCCGAGCAGACCGATCACTACGCCGTGCTCAACACCGGAGACTTCATCGAAGCCGTGCGGCGCGTGTCGCTCGTGCTCGACCGTGCGGCACCGCTGCGGTTCACCTTCACTGCCGATTCGGTGACGATGGATGCGTCGGGCAACGAGCATGCGCGGGCGTCGGAGTCCGTGGATGCGCACCTCGCCGGTGGCGACGATGTGACGCTGGGCTTGAATCCGCAGTACCTTCTCGAGGCACTCAGCGCACTCAAGAGCGAGTTCGTCCGCGTCACCTTCACCTCGAGCGACAACGCGAACAAGCTCAGCCCCGTCCTGATCACGAGCCAGACCTCCGTCGACCAGGCCGGTGCCGACTCCTTCAAGTACCTGCTCCAACCCAACCTCCTCCTGCGCTGATCCTCTCCCCTTCTTCTCGCGGTTGCGAAAACGGACGACATTCAGACAGGGTGCGGGAATCGCCCTGGAGTGAGCATCGGGAGGGGCACGACGCAGCCGGGACGGAGCCCGCTCTGCGCGCACAGGGCCGACTCCCACACCCGTAGGTGGGTACCCGGAGTGTCCGCCCGCGACGGTAAGGTGATCGAGTGATCGTCGAGCATCTGAGCCTGGTCGACTTCCGCAACTACGCGAGCGCAGATCTCGTCCTGCACCGCGGCCCCAACGTCCTCGTCGGACGCAACGGCCAGGGCAAGACGAATCTCGCCGAAGCCATCGTCTACCTCGCGATGCTCGGCTCGCACCGGGTGTCGTCCGATGCCCCCATGGTCCGCGAGGGGAGCGACTTCGCGGTCATCCGCGCCCGCCTCTCGCATGGCGAGCGCACCGTGCTTCTCGAGGTGCAACTGAACCGTCAGGGCGCGAACAGGGCGCGCGTCAACGGAGCTGCGGTGAAGACCGCCGAACTGCCTCGTTACGCCCACGTCGTGCTGTTCGCTCCCGAGGATCTGCAGATCGTGCGCGGAGATCCCTCGCCACGGCGCCGCTTTGCCGATCAACTGCTCGTGCAGCGAAGCCCCCGGATGTCGGCGGTTCTCGCCGACTACGAGCGGGTGCTCAAACAGCGCACCACCCTGCTGAAGTCCGCGCGCACCCGCGGCATCCGGGCAGACGCGCTGACAACCCTCGATGTCTGGGACGACAAGCTCGTCTCTCTCGGCACCGAGATCATCGTCGCCCGGCAGAAGCTCGCCGATGATCTGCGGATGCCGCTGCGCGAGGCCTATGCCGCGATCGCGGGGGCCGATCACGAGCCCGAGATCGACTGGGTGTTGTCCATCGGCGGTGCCGATCCCGAGGACGATCCTTCGTCTCGGTCGGGCTCCGCTCCTGCGCTTCCTGAGCGAGCACCGCCGGAGGCAGAGCGGGACGAAGGGCGCTCGAAGACCGATGGTGACGAGATCGCCGACCTCTTCCGCCGCGCCCTCGCCGGCAAGCGGACGGCCGAACTCGACCGCGGCCTGACCCTCGTCGGTCCGCATCGGGACGACCTGCTCCTGCGTGTGCGGGGCCTTCCCGTCCGCGGCTTCGCTTCGCACGGTGAGTCGTGGTCCGTGGCGCTCGCCCTGCGACTGGCCTCGGCCGAACTCTTGCGCGCGGACTCGCCAGCCGGCGACCCGGTACTCATCCTCGACGATGTCTTCGCCGAACTCGACGCGGACCGGCGCCGGCGACTGGCGGACCTCGCTGGCGGCTACGAGCAGGTGGTGGTCACCGCCGCGGTGGAGGAAGATATCCCTGAGCCGCTGCACCGCCACGTCGTACGGATCGAGGCGGGCACGATCAGCGACGAGCGGGAGGCGTGACGTGCCCGAAGAGTCCGTGCCCGAAACAGTCGCCACCTACCTGCGCCTGCGCGGTCTGAAGCCGAGCTCACGCTCGTGGTCGAAGCGGCGGCGGCGCGACGCAGAGGACGAGAACGTTCCCTTCACACCTGGTCGCGATCCGCTCGGCATCGGTTCGGCCCTGGATGAGTTCACCCGAGCCTCGGGGTGGGATGCCCTCCTCGCGCGTGAGGACGTGGTCCTGCAGTGGCCGCGGATCGCAGGTCCGGATGTCGCGCAGCACTCGGAGCCGGTGTCGCTCGAACGGGGTCTGCTCACCGTGCGATGCGACTCGACGGCCTGGGCGAAGCAGCTCCAGTTCATGCGCGGAGACATCCTCAGCCGCATCGCCGAGCAGCATCCCGACGCGGCTGTGGATAACATCCGGTTCATCGGACCGGACGTACCCTCGTGGAAATGGGGCACGAGAGCCGTTCCAGGGCGCGGTCCGCGCGATACCTACGGCTGAGCGACCGTCCCAGTCGTCCGAAGTCTTTTCAGCGCGATACGCGGGCGTATAGGCCACCAGCGGGCACAGAAGAAGGTAGACTGGTGGTTCACGAACGCGATGTGGAGACCCCGCTCAGATGACGCCTGAAGAACCTGCCGACACGGCGCGATCCAAAGCCCGATCCACCCCCGCTCAAGACGGATCCGCCGCCGAATACGGGGCCGACGAGATTCAGGTGCTCGAGGGACTCGAGGCGGTTCGCAAGCGCCCCGGCATGTACATCGGCTCAACCGGCCCGCGAGGGCTTCACCACCTGGTGTGGGAGATCGTCGACAACGCGGTCGACGAGGCGCTCGCCGGATACTGCGACACGATTCAGGTCACGATCCTCGAAGACGGCGGCATCCGCGTCGATGACAACGGCCGCGGCATCCCGGTCGACCCGCACTCCTCCGACCCCTCGAAGTCCTCGGTCGAGGTGGTGCTGACCATCCTGCACGCCGGCGGCAAGTTCGGCGGCGGCGGCTACGCGGTCTCGGGAGGGCTGCACGGCGTCGGCTCCTCGGTGGTCAACGCGCTCTCCTCGCGCTTCGAGGTCGAGATCAAGCGGCAGGGACACCACTGGCGACACTCCTTCGCCGACGGCGGGGCTCCGCAACAGAAACTCCAGAAGGGTGCACCGACCGACGAGACCGGCACGACCATCACCTTCTGGCCGGATCCGTCGATCTTCACCGAGACGGTGGATTTCGACTACGACATCCTGCGCACCCGTTTTCAGCAGTACGCCTTCCTCAACAAGGGACTGCGCATCGAGTTGCGCGACGAGCGTCCGGCGTCGGCCTATGAGGTCGAGAAGGATGGCGCGGTGCTGCCCACGCAGCCGAGCGACGCCTTCTACTACGAGCGGGGCCTCGTCGACTACGTCGAGTACCTCAACCGCGTACGCCGTGCCGATGTCGTCAACGACGAGATCATCGCCTTCGACTCCGAGGACACCGTGCGCAAGATCTCGCTCGAGATCGCGATGCAGTGGACGACGAGCTACACCGAGAACGTCTTCACCTACGCCAACACGATTAACACTCACGAGGGCGGCACCCACGAAGAAGGTTTCCGGGCAGCGCTGACGACGCTCGTGAACAAGTATGCGCGCGCGAACAATCTGCTCAAGGAGAAGGACGAGAACCTCTCCGGCGAAGACGTGCGCGAGGGACTGACCGCGGTCATCTCCATCAAGCTCGGCGAACCCCAGTTCGAGGGTCAGACCAAGACCAAGCTCGGCAACACCGAGGCCAAGGCCTTCGTGCAGAAGGTCGTCGGCGACCAGCTCGGCGACTGGTTCGACCGCAATCCGTCCCAGGCGAAGAACGTCGTGCGCAAGGCGATCGATGCAGCAACCGCCCGGCTCGCCGCGCGCAAGGCGCGCGAGACCGCGCGCCGCAAGAGCGTCTTCGAGTCGGCCGCGATGCCCGACAAGCTGAAGGACTGCACCAGCAAGGATCCCTCGATCAGCGAGATCTTCCTCGTCGAGGGCGACTCGGCGGGTGGCACCGCGGCATCCGGAAGGGATCCGCACACCCAGGCGATTCTGGGACTGCGCGGCAAGATCCTCAACGTCGAACGTGCGCGGCTGGACAAGGTGCTGGGCAACAAAGAGGTCCAGGCGATGATCCAGGCCTTCGGCACGGGCATCGGCGAGGACTTCGACATCGGCAAGGCCCGCTACCACAAGATCGTGCTGATGGCGGATGCCGACGTCGACGGACAGCACATCACGACGCTGCTGCTGACGCTGCTGTTCCGCTACATGCGCGGGCTCATCGAGGCCGGATACGTCTACCTCGCGATGCCGCCCCTGTACCGCCTGAAGTGGTCGAACTCGCCGCACGAGTACGTCTACTCGGATGTCGAGCGGGACGCGCTGCTCAAGGACGGCCTGGCAAATGCCAAGCGGATCCCGAAGGACGGCGTGCAGCGCTACAAGGGCCTGGGCGAGATGAACGCCAAGGAGCTGTGGGAGACGACGATGGATCACACCACGCGCACGCTCCGCCAGGTCACGATCGACGACGCGGCTGCGGCCGATGAGATCTTCAGCGTACTGATGGGCGAGGACGTCGAGTCCCGCCGCGGCTTCATCCAGCGCAACGCCAAAGACGTCCGCTTCCTGGACATCTGATTCGAGGAACGATGACTGACGACGCTTCGACAAGCTCAGCGAGCAGCTCCGGCTCGCCAGAAGAGCACAACCACGGCCGGATCGACCAGGTCGATCTGCAGTCCGAGATGCAGCGCAGCTATCTCGACTACGCGATGGCCGTCATCGTCGGCCGCGCCCTGCCCGATGTGCGCGATGGCCTCAAGCCCGTGCACCGCCGCGTCGTCTACGGCATGTTCGACGGCGGGTTCCGGCCGGACAAGGCCTTCTCGAAGTGCGCGCGCGTCGTCGGTGATGTGATGGGCAAGTATCACCCGCACGGCGACGGTGCGATCTACGACGCGCTGGTGCGACTCGTGCAGCCCTGGTCGCTGCGGTATCCGCTCGCCGAGGGGCAGGGCAACTTCGGATCGCCCGGAAACATGGGGGCTGCCGCCTCGCGCTACACCGAGACGCGCATGGCGGCGCTCGCCATGGAGATGGTCCGCGACATCGAAGAAGAGACCGTCGACTTCCAAGACAACTACGACGGTCGCGAGCAAGAGCCGGTCGTCCTGCCCTCGCGCTTCCCGAACCTGCTCGTCAACGGCTCGGTCGGCATCGCGGTCGGCATGGCCACGAACATCCCGCCGCACAACCTGCGCGAGGTGTCGGACGCCGCGCTGTGGGCGCTCGAGAACCCGGGCATGGATCGCGAGACGCTGCTGGAAGGACTCATGCAGCGGGTTTCCGGCCCCGACTTTCCGACCGGGGCCCAGATTCTCGGCACCAAGGGGATCGAAGAGGCCTACCGCACGGGCCGGGGATCCATCACGATGCGCGCGGTGGTCGAGGTCGAGGAGATCCAGGGCCGCACCTGCCTGGTGATCACGGAGCTGCCCTATCAGGTCAACCCCGACAATCTCGCCGTGAAGATCGGCGACCTCGCCCGCGAGGGGCGGATCACCGGAATCGCCGACATCCGCGATGAGTCCAGCGACCGCACCGGTCAGCGTCTGGTCGTCGTGCTCAAGCGCGACGCGGTCGCCAAGGTCGTGCTGAACAACCTCTACAAGCACACCGCGCTGCAAGAGAACTTCGGTGCGAACATGCTCGCGATCGTCGACGGGGTGCCGCGCACGCTCGCCCTCGACGGCTTCATCATGCACTGGATCGATCACCAGATCGATGTGGTCGTGCGCC
>CAZHML010000012.1:0-44826 GCA_964533745.1 uncultured Microbacterium sp. | reverse complement strand
CGGGCGGTACCGTAGCCGATGCGAATCGCGTAGGCGATCGCGGCGTTTCGACTCGCTGTGCTTGCTCAACGACCGGGGTATGGTCGTTGAGCAAGGACGCCGTGGGCGACCGAGTCGAAACGTCGTTGCCCAGCGCTACAACGCCCCGGCGAGCGCGGCGACACCGGCGACGGCCGAGGCGACGGCCAGCACGAGGGCGAGCGCGATCAGCACGATGTGCACGGTGAGGAACCTCGTCGCCCGGCCCTCGGCATCCCGTGCCCGCGGGTCCTTCGCAACGCGGCGGTAGAACTGCGGCCAGACGATCGCATTGAAGGCGGCGTTGGCCAGGAGCAGGATGGCGAGGAGGGTCATGGGTCCAAGACTACGGCTCGCCGCTGCGGACCCTTCGACGAGCTCAGGGATCGGGCTCTGCCCGGGACCTCGGCTGAGGCTCAGGGACCGGGCTCTGCCCGGGACCTCGGCTGAGGCTCAGGGACCGGGCTCTGCCCGGGGACGCGCCTCCAGCCCGTCGACGGGCTCAGCTCCCGGCGGCTTCGGTGTGGTGCCGGATGACCTCGGCGACGACGAAGTTGAACCACTTCTCGGCGAACTCGGGATCCAGATGCGCTTCGGCCGCGAGCGCGCGCAGTCGCGCGACCTGCGACTCCTCGCGCACGGAATCGGAGGGCGGCATCCGGTGCGCGGCCTTGAGCGTGCCCACCTGCTGCGTGCAGCGGAACCGCTCGGCGAGCAGGTAGATCAGAGCCGCGTCGATGTTGTCGATGCTCGCGCGCAGACGCAGCAACTCCTCGCGGGCGTTCTCGTCATCCGACATAGCCGCTCCTTCCTCGCTCTCGACGATATCGCGCCTACGCGCCAGCGCCGAACACGTCTAGAGTGATCGCATGAGCCCGAAAACGCCTGTCCCGGATGCCGTCACACCCCCGAAGTCACGCCGCGCCCGCAACGCGGCCGCCGTTGCTGCTGACGACGCGGCCGTCGAGACCACGGAGCGCACCTACCGGCTCAAGCCCGTGATCGAGCCACTGCCGTCGACGAAATCGGTCTGGGCGCGCCTCCAGGCTCCTTTCACCCTCGGGTTCCTGCTGGTGCTCGGGGGGCTCGCGGCTCTTCTGCTCGGACTCGCGCTGTCGGAGCTGTCGACCGTACTCATCTACATCGCCCTCGCCCTGTTCGCCGCGCTCGGCCTGGACCCCGCCGTGCGCTTCCTCGAGCGCCGCGGGATGTCGCGATCGCTGTCGATCGTCTCGGTCATGCTCGGACTCATCGCGGTGATCGCCGCCGTCCTCGCCGCGGTGCTGCCTACGGTCATCAGACAGGTCGGCTCCTTCGTGCGCGAGATCCCCGAGATCGTCCAGCGGTTCCAGGATGGCGAGCTGTACGCAAGTCTCTACAACATGTTCGGCGACAATCTCACCGATCTGCTGCAGCAGATACAGGGCTTCCTCAGCGACCCGGGGAACATCTGGCTCATCGGCAGCGGCGCACTGAAGGTGGGCGGATCGGTCGTGGCCGTGATCTCGGGGACGATCATCGTGCTCGTGCTCACCCTGTACTTCGTGGCGACGCTGTCGTCGATGAAGCAGGGCCTGCTGCGCTTCGCCCCGGCGCGCGACCGCGACAACGCCGCGATGATCGTCGACCAGATCACGGACTCGGTGGGCGGTTATGTCATGGGGATGGTCGTGCTGGCGTTCCTGAACGCCTGTATCGTCCTGATCCTGCACCTCGTGCTGGTGCTCCCCTTCCCCATGCTGATGGCGGTCTTCGCCTTCTTGATCACGCTCATTCCGCTCGTAGGTTCGGTGATCTTCTGGATCGTGGGATCCGGTCTCGCGCTGTTCACGAGCCCGACGGCGGCGCTCATCTTCGCGATCGCCTACTTCGTCTACATGCAGGTGGAGGCCTACCTGCTCACGCCGAAGGTGATGAACCGCACGATCTCGATCCCGGGCGCTCTCGTCGTGATCGGCGCCCTCGTCGGCGGGACGCTGCTGGGTCTGCTCGGTGCGCTCGTGGCGATCCCGGTGACCGCATCGATCCTCATCATCATCAAACAAGTCTGGTTCGCCCGGCAGGACGCGCGGGTCTAGGCGCGACGGCGACGGGTGCCGCGAAGCATCCGTCGACGAGGCAGCGGGCGGCTCAGTCCAGCAGGTCGTGGCGCACGATCACCGCATCGCGTGCGGCACCGACGCCGATCACCGAGATGCGCGTGCGGCTCATCTCCTCGAGCGCCAGCACGTAGTCCTGGGCGTTCTGCGGCAGGTCCTCGAAACGGCGCACGCCGGAGATGTCCTCGCTCCAGCCCGGGAAGTGCTTCAGGATCGGCTTCGCGTGGTGGAAGTCCGTCTGGTTGACGGGCACCTCTTCGAAGCGCCGGCCCTCGACGTCGTAGGCGACGCAGACGGGGATCTGCTCCAGCCCCGTGAGGATGTCGAGCTTGGTCAGCACGAGGTCGGTGATCCCGTTGATGCGCGTGGCGTAGCGCGTGATCGGGGCGTCGTACCAGCCGACGCGGCGGGGGCGGCCGGTCGTGGTGCCGAACTCGAAGCCGCGCGAGCGCAACCACTCGCCCTGCTCGTCGTGCAGCTCCGTGGGGAAGGGGCCGGAGCCCACGCGGGTCGTATAGGCCTTGACGATGCCGACGATCCGGTCCAGGCGTGAGGGACCGACGCCCGACCCGCTGGCGGCACCCGCCGCCGTGGCGGTCGAGGAGGTCACGAAGGGATAGGTGCCGTGGTCGATGTCGAGCATCGTGGCCTGGCCGCCCTCGAAGACGACGACCTCACCGCGTTCGAGCGCCTCGTCGATGAGGTAGCCGGTGTCGGCGACCATCGGGCGCAGGCGCTCGGCGTACGAGAGCAGGTCCTCGACGATCTCATCCACGGTGATCGCGCGGCGGTTGTAGACCTTCAGCAGCAGGTGGTTCTTGTGGTCGAGCGCCCCCTCGACCTTCTGGCGCAGGATGTTCTCGTCGAACAGGTCCTGCACCCGGATGCCGACGCGGTTGATCTTGTCGGCGTAGGCCGGGCCGATGCCGCGGCCGGTCGTGCCGATCTGGCGCTTGCCGAGAAAGCGCTCGGTCACCTTGTCGAGAGTGCGGTGGTAGTGGGTGATGATGTGTGCGTTGGCGCTGACCCGCAGTCGCGAGACGTCGATCCCGCGCGCCGCGAGCGCCTCGAGCTCGAAGAACAGCACCTCGAGATCGATGACGACTCCGTTGCCGATGACCGGGGTGACCCCGGCCGAGAGGATGCCGGAGGGCAGCAGATGCAGGGCGTACTTCTCGTCGCCGACGACCACGGTGTGTCCGGCGTTGTTGCCGCCGTTGAACTTCACGACCCAGTCGGTGCGATCCCCGAGCAGGTCGGTGGCCTTGCCCTTGCCCTCGTCGCCCCACTGCACGCCGATGATCACGATCCCTGGCATGGCTGACCCCTCCTGGCTGGACGATGCGGCGCAGGCCGCCACGGGCTCTTCCATCCTATCCAGACGCGCGCCGGGGCGCCTGGTGGATGAAGATCGACTCAGGTCACCGCCCCGCGCCGCTGGTGCTCCGGGGCGCGCCAGTGATCGCCGTCGAGCACCTCGCGGAGCGCCTCCACGGCATCCCAGACATCGGCGTGGCCGTTGTAGAGCGGGGCGAAGCCGAAGCGCAGGATCTCGGGCTCGCGGTAGTCGCCGATGACGCCGCGGGCGATGAGCGCCTGCATCACTGCGTATCCCTCCGGGTGCCGGTAGCTGACGTGGCTCCCGCGGCGCTCAGGGTCGCGGGGGGTGACGAGTGTCAGCGGATGGTGCGCGAGCCGCTCCTCGACGAGCCGGATGAACAGCGAGGTCAGCGCGATGGACTTGGCCCGCAACTGCTCCTGGTCCACGCGTAGGGCGAGATCGATCCCCACCTCCATCGTCGCGAGCGAGAGGATCGGCTGCGTGCCGACCAGGAAACGGCGAGCGCCCTCGACCGGCGCGAAGCGGTGCTCCATCGCGAAGGGGCTGCGGTGGCCCCACCAGCCCGAGAGCGGCTGGATCGCGGCATCCTGATGACGCGGCGCGACCCAGACGAAGGCCGGGGATCCTGGTCCGCCATTGAGGTACTTGTAGGTGCACCCGACCGCGAAGTCGGCACCCGACTCGGTAATGCGGATCGGCAGCGCTCCTGCGGAGTGGCAGAGATCCCAGACGATCAAGGCACCCGCGGCGTGCGCCTGCGCCGTGACGGCGTCGAGATCCCAGAGGGCTCCCGTGCGGTAGTTCACCTGGGTCAGCAGGACGACGGCGACGTCCTCGCCGAGCGCGTCCGGGAGACCCTCGGAATCATTGACGAGCCGGAGTTCATAGTCGCCGCCGATGAAGTCGATCAAGCCCTCGAGCACGTACAGATCGGTCGGGAAGTTGTCACGCTCAGAGACGATGACCCGCCGCCCCCCGCCGCGTGCGGATTGGATGCGCAAGGCCGCCGCCACCGCCTTGAAGATGTTGATCGAGGTCGTGTCGGTCGCCACGCAGTCGCCCGCGCTGCCGCCGATGAGCGCAGCGATCTTGTCGCCGATGCGGCTCGGCAGCTCGAACCAGGCGTTCGCGTTCCAGCTGCGGATGAGATCGGCACCCCACTCCCGCGAGACCACGTCCGCCGCACGAGCGGCCGCGGCGCGCGGAAGAGCCCCCAGGGAGTTGCCGTCGAGGTAGATCACGCCCTCCGGCAGGTCGAACTCCGCACGGAACGCGGCGAGCGGATCACGGCGGTCGGCCTCTTCGCAGCTCCGCCTGCTGAGTTCGTGATCGGCGGATGCCATCCTCAGCTCCTCAACGCTCGCCCCCGCGTCCAGTATGTCGGATGCCGATGCAGAGCGGCAGGGTTGCGAGGTCTCTTGCGCATAGCCGAGCCCAGAGTCTGCGATTACGCTTGCAGCAGGGATGGCGGTCGGCCGTGCAGCACGTGCCGTCCGCGAGTGATGCGCAGTGAGGAGCACCCATGACCAACCCGCCACCGCCCGTTCCGAACGCGCCGCCGGGGTACCCCGCGGGCGGTGCGCCTTTCGCCGCCGCACCGCCGCCCGTCGCACCGCCACCGGTCGCGACCCCCGGAGGCCGGCGATCGGCCGCGACATCCCACAAGCCCCCTCAGGGTGCCGAAACACCCACCGACGTCGAGATCGAGAAGGCCCGCCAGGTGCTGGCGACGATATCCGAGGCCTACTCCGTGAAGATGGTCGGCCAAGAGCGACTGCGGATGAGTCTGCTGATCGCCCTGATCGCGGGGGGCCACATCCTGCTCGAGAGCGTGCCGGGCCTGGCGAAGACGACCGCTGCCAGCACTCTCGCCGACACGATCAAGGCTCAGTTCAAGCGCATCCAGTGCACCCCCGATCTGCTCCCCAGTGACATCACCGGCAACCAGATCTACGACGCCTCCTCGGGCACCTTCCGCACGGTGCTCGGCCCCGTGCACGCGAACTTCGTGCTGCTCGACGAGATCAACCGCTCCAGCGCCAAGACGCAGAGCGCGATGCTCGAGGCGATGCAGGAGCACCAGACCACGATCGGCGGCGAGGTTCATCAGCTTCCCAAGCCCTTCCTCGTCATCGCCACCCAGAACCCGATCGAGCAGGAGGGAACCTACGAGCTCCCCGAGGCGCAGATGGACCGGTTCCTGCTGAAAGAGGTCGTGGAGTACCCCAGCCCCGCTGAGGAGCTCGAGATTCTGAACCGCATCGATTCGGGCGTGCTCGACCCCGAGCGTCATGTGAAAAGCGCCGTGACCCTCGACGATGTCGCGCTGCTGCAGAGCGTCGCACGCCGCATCTACATCGACGCCTCGATCCGCAATTACATCGTCTCGATCGCCTATGTCACGCGCAATCCCGGCCCGTACATCGGCGAGGATCGCGCGCGCCTGATCAAGTACGGCGCAAGCCCTCGGGCGAGTATCGCCTTCCTGCAGGCATCCCGAGCGCTCGCCCTGCTGCACGGGCGCAACCATGTGCTGCCCGAGGATATCCGGACCCTGCGCCATCTGGTGCTGCGCCACCGCGTGCTGCTGACCTTCGAAGCCGACGCCGAGGGCGTGCGCAGCGAAGAGATCATCGACGCGATCCTTGCCGCGGTGCCCACACCCTGACCCCAGGGCCGTCCCCATGTCGAGTCTGATCACGCAGGTCAAGAGCACGCTGCACATCCACGCTTCGCAGAAGTCGATGCACGCGCTCGACGGTGCCTACGCCTCGCTGCTGCACGGACGCAGCCTCGACTTCGAAGACCTGCGCGACTACCACCATGGCGACCTGGTGCGCGACATCGATTGGCGGGCCACCGCTCGCCAGGGCAGGCTGCTCGTGCGCCGGTACCGCGCGACACGCCGGCACACCGTGCTCTTTCTCGTCGACACCGGGCACCACATGGCAGCCCTCGCCTCGGACGAGCGACCGAAGCGGGACCTTGCGATCCTCATCACCGGAGCCCTGGGCATCCTGACCCTGCGACACGGGGACGACATCGCGCTCGTGCACGGCGATTCCGGGCGAATTCGCCGACGCGCGACGACCGGCAGCGAGGGCGGGCTCGAAGCGCTGCTGCGCACGATCCGCGACGAGATCGACACGAGCACGGCACCGAATGACCGCGACGGGCTGCTGCGCTACGTCGCCCGCACGATCGTGCGCCGGATGATCCTCGTCATCGTCACCGACCAGGCACCGATCACCGCCGAGACGGAGGGGCTGCTGCGACGCCTGGACGCACAGCACGAGGTGCTCTGGGTCACGCTGGGCGATGCCGCCCCCGTGCTCGCCCACGCCGCACCCCGCGCCCGCACCGACGTGCAGAGCCGCTGGGAGGTGCCCGCCTTCGTACACGGGGACTCCGAGATCGTCCGGGAGCTCCAGGCGCAGACCGAGGCGGATGCCACGCGCCTGAGTCAGGTGCTCACCCGGCTCGAGATCAGCCGCGCGACGATCGACACGCAGGATGACGCCGTGCCCCGGCTGCTGGCGATGCTGAACCGGAGGAAGAATGTCCGGTTCTGAGGAGCTCTACCCGCCCGCCCAGTACGGCGGTGGATGGATCCTCGTCGCGATCCTCATCATCGCGACGCTGCTGCTGGCCGCCTGGCTGCTCGTCTTTCTCACGCGCCCGCGCAGGGCCGCGCCGCGCGATGCCTCGGTGCCCAGGACCCCGCAGATCCCGCCGGATGTGTTCACGCAACTGCGCCGGGAGTACCTCGCGCAGATCGACCGGATCGAGGCCGATCACCGCACCGGAGAGCTCGAAGAGCGAGGAGTGCACCTCGCACTCAGCCGGAGCGTCCGCGCCTTCGTGAACGAGTACTCGGGGCTCGAGGCACCGGTCCTCACCCTCGATGACCTTGTCGCGCGCGGCGTGCATCCCGCCCTGATCGAGGCTTTGCGCACCCACTACTACCCGGGCATCTTCCGGCGCGGACCCGTGATCGATCCCGGCGCGGGCGCGGAGGCGGCCAGGACGGTGGTGAACACATGGCGCTAGGGAACGCCTGGGCGCTGCCGGTGGC
Organism: uncultured Microbacterium sp.; assembly: GCA_964533745.1. Lineage (GTDB taxonomy): Bacteria > Actinomycetota > Actinomycetes > Actinomycetales > Microbacteriaceae > Microbacterium. The sequence continues at coordinate 37,292 of CAZHML010000012.1, read as the reverse complement.
GATCGCCGTCATCGTGGTCGCGATCGTCGCGGGCATCCTGTGGGGACTCCGTCACCGCCCCGACGCCGAGGGCGGCGCTCCGATCGCACGCGCCGAGCGACTGCGGTCGCTGCCCGCCTTCGCACGAGCGGTGCGCAGACGTCTTCAGGGGATCTCCGGGATCCTGATCCTCGCGGTCCTCGCCGCACTTGCCGGCGGTGTCGTGGCGGCGCGGCCCATGGCCGCGCAGACGATCCAACCGGTCAACACCAGCCGCGATGTCATGCTGTGCCTGGACGTGTCGGGGTCAATGAGCGTGGTCAACGTGGAGGTGCTCGCCGTCTTCGAGGAGCTGCTTCCGGGTTTCGAGGGCGAGCGGATAGGCCTGACGATCTTCAACAGCTCACCCGTGCAGGTCTTTCCGCTGACCGATGACTACGGCTTCGTGCAGACGCATCTGGCGAGCCTCCGGCGGAGCTTCGACTATGAGGACGACGTTCCCGAGCACTGGGTGGGTACGCTCAACGGCCCCGGTGCCTCGCTGATCGGCGACGGCCTCGCCTCCTGCGCGATGCGGTTCGGAGACCTGACCGAAAAACGCTCGCGATCGATCATCCTCGCCACTGACAACGAACTCAACGGCGCCTCGACCGTGACGCTCGAGGAGGCAGCGGGTTTCGCGGGGGCGCAAGGGATCCGCGTGTTCGCGCTGAACCCGGTGGACGGTGAGGACGCCGAGGTCAGTGCCGAACTCGTCCACGCGGCCGAGATCAGCGGCGGAGCCTCGTTTGCGCTGCGAGGCACGACGACCGTCGCCGACATCATCACGCAGGTGCAGAAAGAGGATGCCACCGAGCTGCGCGGTCAGGCCCAGGTGGTCTGGTCCGATCAGCCGAACATGTGGATCGCGGTGCTCATGGTTGCGGTGCTGGCACTGCTGCTGGTGATGTGGAGGGTGCGGCTGTGATCGTGCAACCCGTCCTGCATCCGATGCTGCTCCTGCTGCTTTTCGTTCCGGTCGCGGTGATCGTCTCGATCGCCTTCGCCCGCGCACGCGGGGCGCAGCGCGGGCTCTGGGCGTTGCGCATCCTGCTGATCCTCGCCTGCTTCGTGCTGGTCCTGCGCCCCGGCATCCCGGGCGGGACGACCCAGACCCTCGCGACCGACACCGATATCGTGCTGGTCGTGGACTCGACCGCGAGCATCGTCGCCGAGGACTGGGCGGAGGGTGAGCCGCGACTGAACGGTGTGCGCGAGGACATCGCGACGATCGTCGCCCGCTACCCCGGCGCGCGCTTCGCGCTGATCACCTTCGATGCGTCGGCGCAGGTGCGGATGCCGCTGACCACCGACACGACAGCCCTCATGACGACGCTGACCGTGCTGCGTCCCGAGGTCACCGCGCAGTCGCGCGGCAGCTCCATCGGGATCGCCCACTCTCTGCTGCGGCAGACGCTGCAGGGTGCTGCCGCCTCGCAGGCCGAGCGCTCGCGGATGGTGTTCTACTTCGGCGACGGCGAGCAGACCGCGTCGGGCGATCCCGAATCCTTCGAGCGGAGCGCCGGCTACACGGATGCCGGCGTCGTGTTCGGCTACGGAACGGCCGAGGGCGGACCGATGCGGATGACCACGGGCACTCTCGACAGCACCGACCCCGGCTACATCCAGTACCAAGGGGCGCCTGCGCGGTCGGTGATCGACGAGACGACGCTGCGAACGATCGGCGCGCAGCTCGGCATCCCGTATCAGCACCGAACCGCCGGAACCGCCCCCGATCTGCCGGACGCACCGACCTCGACCCTCTCGGCCTCGGGTTCCGTCGGCACCCCGACCGAACTGTACTGGATCGCGGCGCTCGCGATCCTCGTGCTGCTCGGGATCGAGCTCGCGCGCGCGGCAGTGCTGCTGGCCCGGATGCGCCGCCTCCCCGTTCGCGGGGGTGAGACATGACGGGCGACGCCGCGGCCTTCCCCGCCGCGAACCGAAAGCGCCGACGCATCCGTCGCTGGGTGGCCCTCGGCACGCTCCCGCTGACGCTGGCTGCCTTCCTGCTCGCGGTGAAGCTCCTGAGCATGTACCCGCTCGCGCACCAGGCGATCGTCTCGCACGTCATGGGCGACCACTCCGGCACGGTGCGCGCGGGGCAGGGGCAGGAGTTCCTGAACATCGTCGAGCGCCACAAGGCGCCCTTCAACCACGGCGTGGGCCTGGCCTCAGCCGGGCAGCTGCCCGAGGCGCGAGCGAAGTTCGAAGAGGCTCTGGATCTTGCCTCGGGGCTGGATGTCTGCCCGGTGCGCGTGAACCTCGCCCTCGTCATCGAGCGGATGGGAGACCTCGCCGCCCGCGAGGGCGCTGCCGACAAGGCGATGGCCCTTTATGGCGAGGCACTGCTCATCACGATCGAGACGCCACCGGAATGCGACAGTCCCGAGGCCGATCAGGCCTCATCCGACCCCGACCGCAGCCTGCAGGACACCCTCGACGACCTCGAAGAGCGCTTGCGCGACAAGCAGCAGCAGTCCGGGCAGCCGCCGGGTCAGCCCGAAGGGCCCGAGCCCCAGGAGCCGGCACCCGGACCCACCCAGGAACAGCTCGATGAGCTGCAGCGACGCCTCGAGCAGGGTGCCGAGGAACGCCAGCAGCACGAACGCGGTGACGACGACGGCCCCGGGGCGGGAACGGATCGGCCATGGTGAACCGGGAGCAGCAACGCGGGCGCTACCTCGGCGGCGAGGAGGGCGCGCCTCCCCTGCCACCACCGGGCGGCTACCGCGGTGCCCGCAGGGTGCAGCCGTCGGGACCGCTCACCCCGCCGCCCGCGAACCTCGCGACGAGCGAGCCGGGTGCCGCCGCCACGGTGCCGACCGAAGAGACCAAGCCCGCCGCGAACGCGCTCGGCTGGATCGCGCTGTCGGCAGCCGCGGCGTTCGTCCTCATCCTGCTCATCGTCTTCTGGGCGCGTAACACCGGAGCCTTCTTCGAGGCGACGCTGCTCACGCTCCAGCTCGTGCTGGCCGGGCTCATCGTCGCGGCCCTGGTAACCGAGCGCGGCCGCAGGCTCGGGGCCATCGCGCTCTCGATCGCCCTGCTGGGCAACATCGCCACGATCGGCGCGATGAGCGCGGTGCGCACTGCCGAGACGGGCGACTACGAGAGCGTGAAGTCCGAGCAGCAGCGCCACGATGAAGCCTTCCCCGGCATCAAGGGAACGCACTCGCGCGACACCCTCGACCAGCCTTCGCTCGAGATGGTGCGCGCACGTGCCGAGGCCTTCATGGCAGACGTCCGTCGTGCCCTGACAGCGCGCTACGAGTATCTCTGGGTCGAGGCAGAGGGCGAGACGCTGCGACCCGAGCGCAACGGCTATGGCGGGGAGTCGATGCTCGTGCGGTTCTACTCCACGAGCTGGGCTACGGCCCAACCGGTCAACGACTACCCGCGCAAGGTCGGGATCATGAACGTGATCGCCGAGGTCGCTCGCGACCACGACATGTGGGGACCGTACTCTCTCAATGACGAATCGAGCTTCGACGCCGGCATCAGGGAGAAGCTCTACGGCAGCGCCGATCCGCGCACACAGCACACCTGGGAGTGGTACGCCCTGGCAGAGCCTGACCCCGGGTGGCTCTACATCGTCGTGTTCGACCTCAGTCAGGACCGCACCGGGGATCTGCGCGCCGCCCGCGAAGCGCAGCGGTCGCGCACCGGCGAGCCGCTGGAAGGGCTCCAGCTCGTGTACTACGCACCCGCGCTGCTGAGCGAGGCAGACCGCGCGGAGTTCATCGAACGGATGCGCGAGTATCCCGGCCGCTAGCGCGCAACCATCGGCCCAGGGCGCGCGACGCCCGCCGATAGACTGGAGCGCATGTCGAAGGTCCTCCAGTCCCTGCCCGTCGGCGAGCGCGTCGGCATCGCCTTCTCGGGGGGCCTGGACACCTCCGTGGCGGTGGCCTGGATGCGCGATAAAGGCGCGGTGCCCTTCACCTACACGGGCGATCTCGGTCAGTACGACGAGGAGGACATCGCCTCGATCCCGGGGCGCGCCATGGAGTACGGCGCCGAGGCCGCACGTCTGATCGACTGCAAGAGCGCTCTGGTCGAAGAGGGCTTCGTGGCCCTGGCCTGCGGGGCCTTCCACATCCGCTCCGGGGGCAAGACCTACTTCAACACCACTCCCCTCGGGCGCGCCGTCACCGGCACGCTGCTCGTGCGCGCGATGAAGGAGGACGGCGTCGACATCTGGGGCGACGGCTCGACATACAAGGGCAACGACATCGAGCGCTTCTACCGTTATGGGCTGCTGGCGAACCCCCGCCTGCGCATCTACAAGCCCTGGCTCGATGCCGACTTCGTCACCGAGCTCGGCGGCCGGCAAGAGATGAGCGAATGGCTCGTCGCCCACGGCTTCCCCTATCGCGACTCGGCCGAGAAGGCCTACTCCACCGACGCCAACATCTGGGGGGCCACGCACGAGGCGAAGACGCTCGAGCACCTGGACGTGTCGCTCGAGACGGTCGAGCCGATCATGGGCGTGCGGTACTGGGATCCCGCCGTGCCCATCGACGCCGAGGACGTCACCGTGACCTTCGAACGCGGCCGTCCGGTCGCGATCAACGGGATCGAGCACGCCGACCCCGTCGCCCTCGTCCGCGAGGCCAACGCGATCGGCGGCCGCCACGGCCTCGGGATGAGCGACCAGATCGAGAACCGCATCATCGAGGCGAAGTCCCGCGGCATCTACGAGGCCCCCGGCATGGCCCTGCTGTTCATCGCCTACGAGCGCCTGGTCAACGGCATCCTGAACGAGGACACCCTGGCCACCTACCAAGAGCAGGGCCGGCGCCTGGGCCGGCTGATGTATGAGGGACGGTGGCTGGAGCCGCAGTCGCTCATGCTGCGCGAGTCCATCCAGCGCTGGGTGGGATCCTCGATCTCGGGCGAGGTCGCGCTGCGCCTGCGCCGCGGCGACGACTGGACGATCATCGACACCGTCTCGCCGCACCTGTCGTATGCGCCCGAGAAGCTCTCGATGGAGCGGGTCGGGGATGCCGCCTTCGGTCCGGTCGACCGCATCGGCCAGCTCACCATGCGCAACCTCGACATCGCCGACTCCCGGGCGCGGTTGGAGCTGTATGCGGGCCTGGGACTGGTGGGCGCAGCCACCGGAGAACTCGTCGGCCGCCTGACCGCGGGCGAGGCCGGCGAGATCATCGGCAGCAGCGCCAGCACCGACGCGGCAGACCACACCGTCACCGACGCCATCGACGCGACGTCCGCCTCGGCGATCTTCGACGCGGGAACCGACTGACAGGCTCACGCCCGAACACGCTAGTATTCGTGGCAGTGCGCCTGACGCACATCCGCCGCCCACGGAAGAGCACCCGATGACGTCCGACACCAGCGATCTGATCGCCGCTCTCACCGGAGAGATCCCCACCATTTCGTCGCGACGCCGCATCTGGCGACGGATCGGTCAGACTCTTTTCGGCCTGCTCGTGGTCGTCGTCGTCATCGCCGTTGCGGCGTCCGTCTTCTTGCTGTGGACCGTGCAGCGATCCTTCCCGCAGACGGCGGGCGGGCTCGAACTGAGGGGCTTGCACGACACCGTCACGATTCAGCGTGACGACCGCGGCATCCCGACGGTGACCGCGGCGAACGCCCACGATCTCTTCTTCGCCCAGGGTTTCGTTCACGCCCAGGACCGGTTCTGGGAGATGGACTTCCGCCGGCATGTCACCAGCGGCCGCGTGTCGGAGCTCTTCGGCGAGTCGCAGGTCGGGGCGGACACCTTCCTGCGCAGCCTCGGCTGGCACCGCATCGCGCAAGAGGAAGTCGCATTGCTCAGCCCGCAGGAGCGCACCTACTACGAGGCCTACGCCGAGGGTGTGAACGCCTACCTGGCTGACCGCTCGGGTGCAGAGCTCTCGTTGGAGTATGCCGTGCTGGGCCTGCAGAACTCCGGCTACGAACCTGAGCCCTGGACCCCGGCCGACTCGATCGCGTGGCTGAAGGCCATGGCCTGGGATCTTCGTACCAATATCGACGAGGAATCCGAACGCGCCCGGCTCGCGGCCGCGCTGGGGACGGATGCCGCCCCCGCGTGGCTCGAAGAGCTTTACCCGCCCTACCCCTTCGACCGCAATCCCGTCATCGCGCCGGCACTCTCATCCGTGCCGCCGCTCGCACCCGACGCCGAGACCGACGCCGAGACCGACGCCGAGACAGTGGCCGGGCCTGCCTCCGACGTCGACGTCGCGCTCGCCAGCGTCCGGTGGGAGGACCTCTCCCGGGTCGTCGCGGCCGTCTCGGACCTGCTCGGCGGCGTGGGCGAGGGGATCGGGTCGAACTCCTGGGTCATCTCGGGATCGCTGACCGACACCGGGATGCCGCTGCTGGCCAACGACCCGCACCTGGGGGCCTCCCTCCCGTCCGTGTGGCACCAGATGCAACTGCGCTGCGCCCCGGTCACCGAGGAGTGCCCCTTCAGCGTCGGCGGCTTCACCTTCTCCGGCCTGCCCGGAGTCATCATCGGTCACAACGAGCGCGTCGCCTGGGGCTTCACCAACCTCACCACCGACGTCGCCGACCTCTACATCGAGAAGGTGCAGGGGGACTCCGCCTGGTACGACGGCGAGCTCGTGCCGATGCAGACCCGGCGCGAGACCATCAAGGTCGCAGGCGGTGAGGATGTCGTGATCACCGTCCGTTCCACCGGGCACGGCCCCATCATCTCGGGGATCCACGGCGACTTCACCGCGATCGCCGAGGACCCCTACCTCGTGCCGGCCACGGAGCCGACGCCGGAGGCCCCCGCCGACGCCGCCGAGGAGCCGCCGGGCGAGTACGCGGTGAGCATCCGCTGGACGGCTTTGGATCCCGGCACGACGGCCTCCGCGATCTTCGCCATGAACGTGGCCGAGAACTTCGAAGACTTCCGCCGGGCGGCCTCGCTGTTCGATGTGCCCGCACAGAACCTCATCTACGCCGACGTCGAGAACAACATCGGCTACCAGACCCCCGGGCGGCTGCCGATTCGTGGCCTCGGCGACGGATGGCTGCCGCAGCCGGGCTGGGACAGCGCCTACGACTGGCAGGGGTTCATCCCCTTCGACCAGCTGCCGGTGGTGCACAACCCGGCATCCGGGTTCATCATCACGGCGAACAACGCGATCGTCGACGAGTCGTACGCGCACTTCCTCTCCCGCGACTGGGACTACGGCTACCGCGCCGCCCGCATCCAGCACCTCATCGAGCGCAAGGCCGCGACCGGTCCGCTGACCGCGCAGGATCTGCGCGACATCCAGGCCGACAACGAGATGTGGATCGGCAAACGCCTCGCGCTGGCGGTCACCGAGATCCGTTCCGATCGTCCCGAGGTCGCCGCCGCGATCGAGCTGCTGCGCACCTGGGACGCGCAGAACCGCGCGGACTCCGACGCCGCCGCCTACGCGAACGTGCTGTGGTCCCAGTTGGTCAGGCACCTGTTCGCCGAGCGCGATGTGCCCCTGCCGCTGACCTCGCACGACCGGCTGTTCACGGTCGTCGACAAGCTGTTCGATGACCCCGCACACGAACTGTGGCGCAACCCCGCGACCGGTGCGAACGGGATGGCCGACACGCTGCGCCTGTCGGCGGAAGCCGCCTATGACGAGCTGGTGAGCCTGCAGGGTTCGAACGCGAGCCGCTGGAACTGGGGGCGGCTGCACGCGCTCCCGCTCGTGAGCGAGACTTTCGGCCAGTCCGGGATCGCCCCCATCGAGGCCCTCTTCAACCGCGGGCCCATTCGGACCGGCGGCGGCTCCTCGGTGGTCAATGCAACCGGCTGGGACATCTCCGAGGGTTACGCCACGGTCACCGTCCCCTCGATGCGGATGGTCGTGGACCTCTCGGACTTCGACGCCTCGACCTGGAATCACCTGACGGGGACCAGCGGCCATGCCTTCCATCCGCACTACATCGACCAGGCGGAGAACTGGTCGCGCGGCCTGCAGTCCCCGTGGCCCTTCAGCGCCGAAGCGGTGACCCGCGCAACCGTTGATACGCTGACGCTGCGGCCGGCACCCTAGCCGCCACTGGCCGCCACCGCCTGGATCCTCCGACGAACTCAGGGACCGCGGCTGCGGTCGGTGCCGCGGCCTGTGCCATCGGCTAGGGTCGCAGCATGGCCCAACGTCTGCTGGCACCTGCGGGGGTGGCGGCCTCGCTCCGGGAGTTCTCTGCGGGTGATGCCGCCCTGGTCGCCGAGACATTCGGCGACGGATCGCGAGCGAGCGTGCTGCTGCACGGGATCGGGATGGGACGCAGCGTCTTCGCCGATCTCGCCGCGCACCTGGCCGGGCGCGTCATCGGGATCGACCTGCCCGGCTTCGGCGAAGCACCCGAGCCGCGACAGCCCCTGTCGATGCCCGAGCACGCCGACCTCGTCGCGGGTTTTCTGCGCGAGAGCGGCGAGAGCGCGGTGCTCGTCATCGGCCACTCGATGGGATGCCAGGTCGCCGCCGAGCTCGCGGTCCGGCATCCCGATCTCGTCGCGGGGCTCGTGCTGGCCGGCCCCACGGTCGACAGCGCTGCGCGCAGCATCCGTCAGCAGATGATGCGTCTGCTGCGGGACCTCCTCGGCGAACGGCCGGCCGTGCTGTGGCGCGGGGCGCGCGAGTACCTCCGGGGCGGGCCGAACCTGTGGCGCAAGATGCGCGTCACGGTCGACCATCCCGCCGAAGAGGTCTACGCTGCTGTGCGAGCACCGACCCTGGTGCTGCGCGGCGAGCACGATCGGATGGCTCCGCAGGCGTGGTGCGCCACGCTCGCCGAAACGATCCCCGAAGCGCGGCTGGCAGTGATCCCGGACCACGGCCACGGCACGCTGATCAGCGATGCCGCGCCCGCCGCCCTGGCAATGGTCGCCTTCGCCCAGACGCTGTAGACCCGCCCCCTCAGCCCGCGGCGGGCGGCGTCTTGCGGGAATCGGCGAGGTCGTCCTGAATGAGGTGCGTCTCGTCGATCGTGCCGTTGCGGTAGGCCTGCCGCCCCACCATGTGCGCCGACAGCGGCGCGGTGGCGAACTGCATGAGCACGACAGGGGTCACCAGCACGAGGCCGAACAGGATCCCGCGCCAGTCCCGCATCGACAGGGCGATCGCGGCGCAGATCAGCATCAGACCGAGCACCTGCGGCTTGGTGGCCGCGTGCAGCCGCCCCGGCACGTCCCGGAAGTGCAGCAGTCCCACCGCAGCCGACAGGCACAGCAGCGCCCCGGCGAGCACGAGCACGGCGACCGTCACGTCGATCGCGACGTGGGGGATCTCCCAGCCGAAGAGGTTCATGAGGGCGTGTTGTCCCTTCTGGCGACGAAGCGCGCGATCGAGATCGAGCCGAACACTCCGACAGCCGCGATGATGAGCATGACCGGCACGTTGCGGGTGTGCCCGTTGATGGCCATCTCCGCCCCGAGCACGCACAGCACCTCGGTCAGCAGCACATCCGAGGCCACGGCGCGATCGAGGATCGAAGGGCCGCGGGCGATCCGGATGACCGTGAGGATCGCGGCGGCACCGAAGACGATCTGGATGCTCAGAAGCAGCACGTTCATCGTCCCGCCCCCGACTTCTGGGCATCCCGGGCGGCACGCTCGTCCCGGTCGTCGGCGCGCAAGGCCCGGTACTGACGGCGCGTCCCCACCGCCCGGACGATCCGGCGCTCCCAGGCCAGCACGCCTTCGCGCATCCGCTCGACATCGGCGGCGTCGTCCACGCCGATCACGTGCAGGTACAGAATGCCGCGTTCGCGATCCGCGTCGACGACGAGGGATCCGGGAATGAGCGAGGACGTGATCGCGACGTGGGTCATCACGAGGTCGTCGGCGTATCGCAGCGGCACGGCGATGATCGCAGCGCCCGGCTGGCGACGGAAGTTCCACACCTGCACGGCCACGCCGATCGAGCCCATCACCACGGCCCAGAGAAAGCGCACGATGAACACGGCGGAGTGCCAGAGGTTCAGCCGCTCGCCGAGCGAGACCGTCGGCAGCCGGAACACGCGGGTGACGAGGACCGCGACGATCAGACCCGAGACGAAGGCAAGCATGGTGAACTGGCCCCACAGCAGCATCCAGAGCGCGACGAGCCACACGAGGAAGGGCAGCTGTGCACGCAGATCGTGCCAGAAGCCGTGCCGGCCGTCGGTGCCCATCAGTCCACCTCCTCTTCGATCTCGACGAGGCTCACCGGCTGCATCAGCGACTCACCGATGTTCGCGCAGAGCGCGTAGATGGGGCCGGCGAACACCGTCAGCGCGAGCGTGACGGCGACCATGCCGCCGGTGGCGAGCGTCATGATCCGGGGGATGACGCGGCGGGCCTGCTGCTCGTCGGCCGCCGGTGCGTTCTCGAGGTGCGAGATGCGGGCCTCGGTCTCGCTCGAGTCCTCCTCTTCGCGCCAGAACGAGAGGTTCCACGCGCGCATGAGCGCATAGAGGGTCAGAAGCGAGGTCAGGATGCCGCCGGCGATGAGCAGGATCATCATCGGGGTGCCGATCTCCGCGGCCGCCTCGAACAGGGCGACCTTGCCGAGGAAGCCCGACAGCGGCGGCAGCCCGCCGAGGTTGATCGCGGGCAGGAAGTAGAGCACGGCCAGCACCGGCGCGACCTTCATCAGCCCCTTGACCCGCAGGATCGAGGTGCTGCCGGCGCGGCGTTCTATCAGTCCCACCGCCAGGAACAGAGTCGTCTGCACGATGATGTGGTGGATGATGTAGTACACCGTCGCGCCGATCGCGGCCGAGGTCGCGATGGCGAGGCCGAAGATCATGTAGCCGACGTGGCTGACCAGGGTGAACGACAGGATGCGTTTGAGCTCCGCCTGAGCCACCGCGCCGAGTACGCCCACGACCATCGTCGCCAGGGCCACGATCAGCAGCAGCTGGTTGATGTCGTTCGAGGCGAACAGCATCGTCTCGGTGCGGATGAGCGCGTAGACGCCGACCTTGGTCAGCAGGCCCGCGAAGACGGCGGTCACCGGTGCGGGAGCGGTGGGGTAGGAGTCGGGCAACCAGAACGACACCGGGAAGATCGCGGCCTTGATCCCGAAGGCGAGCACCAGCAAGAGGTGCAGCACGAGCTGGGTGTCCTGCGGCAGCTCGGCGACGCGCTCGGCGACCTGGGCCATGTTCACCGTCCCCACCGCGCCGTAGATCATGGCGATCGCGGCAAGGAACAGGATCGACGAGACGAGCGAGACGACGATGTACACCGATCCCGTGCGAATGCGCGACTCGGTGCTGCCCAGGGTGATCAGCACGTAGGAGGCGACCAGCAGGATCTCGAAGCCGACGTAGAGGTTGAACAGGTCCCCGGCGATGAAGGCGTTGAAGATGCCGGCCGCGAGGATCAGGTACGAGGGATTGAAGATCGAGATCGGAGTGTCGTCGGGGCCGTCGGCGGCACCCTGTCCGACCGAGAAGAGGAGCACCGCGACAAGGACGACGCTCGAGACGAGCACGAGGAGGGCCGCGAAGCGGTCGACGTAGAGCACGATCCCGAACGGCACGGGCCATCCACCCACCGACACGGCGAGCGCGGACTCGGCATCCACCGCGAACAGCAGGACCGTAGCGATGACCGACACCGACAGCAGGGTCACCACGGTCACCGCCACCTGCAACCGCGGCCGGCGGCCGAAGACGAGCGTGACCGCAGCACCGAGCAGGGGCAGCGCCACGAGCAGGGGCACCAGATGGCTCATCGCTCACCCCCGTCCGGCAGGTCGAACGGTGCCTCGTCGTCGATCGCGGGGTGGTCACGCCCGTGCAGCACGGTGATCGGCGCGGTCGACAGATCGACGAAGTCGGTCGTGACGTCTTCGTCGTCGTCGCTCTCGTCCTGGATGACGTCCTCGTCCGCGTCGGTGCGATCGCGCAGGGCGACGTCTGCCTCGTCATCCTCGACGGTGTCGGCCTGGCCGAGCTGCCAGGAACGGTAGATGAGAGCGAGCAGGAACGCCGAGACCGCGAAGGTGATCACGATCGCGGTGAGGGTCAGCGCCTGCGGCAGCGGATCGCTGATCGCCTCTTCCTCGCCGAAGAACGGCGCCCGCCCCGGCACCCCCATCACGATCAGCAGCAGAAGGTTGGTGGCGTTGCCCAGCAGCAGAAAGCCGAAGAGGACCCGGGTGAGGCTGCGCTCGAGCATCGCGTAGACGCCGCAGGCGAAGAGCACCGCCATGATGACGATGAGGGTCAGGGAGACGTCCATCAGGTACGCACCCCCCGCGGGCCGCGCGGTCCCTGCGCTTGTCGAAGGGCGTGCGTCTGGCGGTCGACTTCGGCACCGAGGCTGCGCAGCACATCGAGCACGAGCCCGATCACGACGAGGTAGACGCCGATGTCGAAGATGGTCGAGGTGACGAACTCGACGTGTCCGATGAGCGGGATCTCCCACGCCCAGAAGGCGCTCGTCAGAGGGGGCTGCCCGAAGAACAGCGGCACGACGGCGGTGCCGGCGGCCAGCAGCATCCCGGCACCGAGGAAGCGCCCGGCATCCGTCGGGGCGGCGGCCCCCAGCTCCCAGCGACCACCGGCGATGTAGCGCATGACGAGCGCCATGCCCGCGACGAGCCCGCCCGCGAAGCCGCCGCCAGGGGCGTTGTGCCCGGCGAACAGCAGGAAGATCGACACGACGATGATCGTGTGGAAGAGGATCCGCACGATCACCTCGAGCACGATCGATCGCGCCGCGGGATCCATCTGCTGACCGCCGACGAGCCAGGCCCGAGGACTCTCGCGGTTCTCGGCCGTCTGGAAGCGCACGCCCTCGGTCGTCTCGACGAGCGGTCGCAAGAGCCCGCGCCTGCTCGCTTTGGGCAGGGTGCGGGCGGTGGAGAGAAGGTCGGTGCGATTGTTGATGAACACGAGGGAGGCCACGCCCGTCGCGGCGAGCACGAGCACCGACAGCTCGCCCATCGTGTCCCAGCCGCGCAGGTCCACCAACGCCACGTTGACGATGTTCTTCCCGTGACCGAGCTCATAGGCAAGCGCGGGGAACTCGACCGAGACGGCTTCGTGGATGCGTGCCTGGGTGGCGACGATGGCGATGAAGGCCATCGTGAGACCCACGGATGCCGCCAGCAGCGCCCTCGGTATGCGCCGAACCGAGGCGTTGTGCTCCCCGAGCCGCGCGGGCAATCGCCGCAGCACGAGGGCGAAGGAGACGAGGGTGACGGTCTCCACGAGCACCTGGGTGAGGGCGAGGTCGGGGGCACCGCTCGTGGCGAACAGAGCGATCATTCCCAGGCCCGTCACCGAGACGAGCACGACCCCGGTGTAGCGTTTCTGCGCCATGACGGCGAGGATCCCCGCAGCCATCATGAGGGGGGCGGCGACCAGCTGCGTCTGGTTGTGCCAGAGCGAGAGGTTCATCCGTTCGACGTCGGTGGCCAGCACCGCCGTGATCTCGGCAGCGAGGAAGACCACGAAGATCGTGCCCACGTACACCGGCAGGGAGCCCCGCTGGGTGAGGCTCGTGGTGAACACCGAGAGCCGGTCGACGCCGCGCACGACCGCGTAGTAGGCATCCGCAGCGGTGAACGGCAGCACGCGCCGGCGACCCGCCCACCCTGTGCGCAGCGTCAGACGGAAAAGCAGAAGGCCGAGCAGCACCGTGGCCACCGAGATGCCCAGGGCCGGCTCGAGACCGTGCCAGAGTGCGAGGTGGCCGGGGTCGGGCACGGTGCCGTCGGGGCGGATCGCCTGGGCCGTGAGCGCATAGCCGCGCAGCGCCTTGTCGACGGCGGGAGCGCCGATTCCGACGGCGAGAGTGAGCCCCGCCAGAAGGATGGGGGCTGCGAGGAATCCGACCGGGGGATCCGGCCAGGCGCGATCCTCCATGGGCGCGCCCTCGGCGTCGCGTTTGCGAGCGAAGGCTCCCCAGAAGAAGCGGATCCCGTAGGCCGCCGTCAGCACCGAGCCGATCGAAACCCCCGCGATCGCGACCAAGCCCCAGGGCGAGCCCGCCTGTGCGTCGTGCAGGAGCGCGGTCAGCGTCGACTCCTTTGCGACGAAACCGATGGTCGGCGCAATGCCCAGCATCGAAGCGACCACGATCGCCGAGGTCGTGGCCATCACGGGTGCCTGCCGCCCGATGCCCGAGAGCTCTCGGATGTCACGGGTGCCGAGCTGCCGGTCGATGACGCCGACGACGAGGAACAGAGCCGACTTGAACAGGGCGTGGCCGAGCACGAGGGCAAGGCCCGCGAGTGCGGCATCCGCGGTGCCGTAGCCGAGGACCACGATGAAGAAGCCGAGCTGACTGACGGTACCGAAGGCGAGGATGCGCTTGAGGTCGGTCTCGCGCAGCGCCTGGTAGCCGCCCAGGAGCATGGTGATGAGCCCGAGTGAGATGAGCAGGGGCCGCCAGGGGCCGGAGAGGGCGAAGACCGGAGCGAGGCGCGCGACGAGGTAGATGCCCGCTTTGACCATGGCCGCCGCGTGCAGGTAGGCGCTCACCGGCGTGGGTGCCGCCATGGCACCGGGGAGCCAGAAGTGGAAGGGGAAGATGGCCGACTTGCTGAGCGCCCCGATCAGCAGCAGGACGAGGGCTCCGTCGACGATCGGACCGGTGGGATGCAGATCGAGGATTCCCGAGATGCTGGTCGTGCCGGCGTCCACCACGAGCAGCACGGCGCCCATGAACAGCAGCAGCCCGCCGAAGGTCGTCACCAAGAGCGCCTGCAGCGCGGCGCGGCGGCTGGGAGCGCGGCGGCTGTAGTGGCCGATCAAGAGGTACGACAGGATGCTCGTGATCTCCCAGAAGATCACGAGCATGATGAGGTCGTCGGTGAGCACGAGCCCGTACATGGCCCCCGCGAAGGCGAGGAGGACGCCGGCGAACTGACCGAGCCCGGTGACATCGTCGTGGAAGTACCAGCGGCAGTACAGCAGCACGAGGGCACCCACGCCGGTGACGATGAGGGTCATCACCCAGCCGAGCACATCCATCCGCATCGAGAGGCTGAGCCCGAGCTGCGGGATCCACGCCACCGACTCGACGGGGGTTTCGCCACCGACGACCGCCGGGGTGAGGACTGCCGCGTGGACGAAGCCCGCCACCGGGATCAGGGCTCCGACCGCGAAGGCGCGCGCCCCCCAGACGCGCACGAGCAGAGGGAGCAGCAGCGAGCCGACGAGAAACACGACGAGGAGCGTCAGCATGGGCGGCTCCTCTTGCTCGGCGGCCGGAGGCGGCGCGGGCGGGCGATGTCCTGTTCAGTTTACGGGGATGGCGAGCCGGCGCGGCACGGGTCCGAGCTCGGCGGCCGTGTGACAGCACTCGGTCGCCCGGGCTCTACACTGAGCCGGTGACCCACACCCTTACCCGCACCCGGTACGTCCGCTGGCGCACCGCCATCTTCGCGGTGTTCCTCTGCAGCGGAATGTCGGTGGCCACCTGGGCGTCGCGCCTACCGGCGATCAAAACCTCCCTCGCGGTGGAGAACTCACAGATCGGTGCACTGCTGCTGGTGATGGGGATCGCCGCGATCCTCGGCATCTCCACGAGCCCCGCGGTGCTCGTGCGCACGGGTGCGCGCCGCGGCATCCTGACGATGATGCTGATGTTCGCACTCGGCGTCGCGCTCGTGGGGCTCGGCACCACGGTGCTCGGATCCATACCGGTCGTCATGGTCGGGATCGTGCTGTTCGGTTTCGGCAACGGGTGCGTCGACGTGATGATGAACGTCGAGGCTGCGGCAATCGAGCAGCACGCGGGCCGCACGATCCTGCCGCTGTTCCACGCCTTCTTCAGCCTCGGCACGGTGGTGGGTGCGGGGATCGGCTGGCTCGCGGCGGGGACGGGCGTGTCGGTCGGGACCCACTGCCTCGCGATCGCCGCCGTCATGGGGGTGACGGCCACCTGGGTGTACGCGAACATCCCTCAGCGTGATGATGCACCGAGCTCGGCGGCGGGCGCTCCCCGCTCGTGGCGGGAGCGGCTGGGCGAGTCGCTCTCGGCCTGGCGCGAGCCGCGCACCTATGCGCTCGGCATCGTCATGCTCGGCGTGTCCTTCGCCGAGGGCGGCGCGAACGACTGGCTGGCCCTCGCCGTGAGCGAAGATCATGGCGCGGGGCCTGCGGCGGGGGCGGCGGCGCTCGCGGTCTTCTCAGCGGCAATGACGCTCGTGCGGGTGATCGGCGGGCCGCTCGTGGATCGCTTCGGGCGGGTGCCCATACTCCGGATGCTGTCGGTGGCCGCGGTCTGTGGCCTGCTGCTGTTCATCCTGGCCCCGAACATGCCGCTGGTCTTCGTGGGCGCAGTGCTCTGGGGGATCGGGGTATCGCTTGGCTTTCCGCTCGGGATGTCCGCCGCGGCGGATGACCCGAGCCGGGCGGCGGCGCGGGTGAGCGCGGCGGCGACCATCGGCTACGTCGCCTTCCTCGCCGGTCCGCCGCTGCTGGGGATCGTCAGTGACCGCATCGGGTTGCTGAACGCTCTGTTCATCCTGGTCGCGCTCGTGGCCGCCTCCGGCCTGGCCTCGGGTGCCGCCAAGCCCCTGCCCGGGACGGCGCGTCGCTGAGGGTGGTGCCGGTGCGCACCACATCGGGTCACAGCGTCTCTTGACCCGGCCCACGGTGCAAGAGCACACTAAGTGGCGAGGTGCGGGGGCCGTCGCAGAGGATGTCCCCAACCGGCCTCCTTGACTGAGTGGAGTTAGCAAGATGAAAAACCCGGGTAAAGGCCTCCTGCTGATCGGTCTGGGCGTGGTGGTGTTCGTGATCGCATCCATCTGCCAGGGGCTTGTGCAGTCGTCCATGTTCAGCACCCAGTACGTGGACTCCGGCACGGTGCTGAATCTCTTGGCGACCGTGACCTTCTGGCCCGGCTGGATCCTCACGGTCGGTTTCATCATCATGGGCGTGAAGGCCCTCTTCACCGGAGAGAAGAGCGAAGGCTAGTCTCCGCTCGGGCGGCAGACCGCTGGGAGAAGCCGTTTCAGCGGTCTGTCGCTCCCTTCGTGCCCACCCGCAGGGATAGGTGCCCCGCGGCTCACGCGGTTGTCGTCAGCGCACCGGGATGAGGTGCCGCGGTGGGCCTTCCAGTCGCGCGACGGCGATCTTGACCTCGGTGAGCTCGTGCTCGACGCGGGAGAGACGATCCTCGACCCGCTCGAACCGGGCGTCGACCCGATCGAACCGGGCATCCACCTTCTCGAACTTCGCGTCGATCCGCTTCATGCCCCACGCGAAGACCCCGCCGATCGCAGCGACGATCGCCACCGCACTCGCGATCATCGTGATGATTTCGGCTGACACGAACATCTCTCCATTCTCCCCTCACGGGGCGGGGTTGTCACGAGGCTACGCCCGGCCGATCACACTCGCGTCCGAAACCACGTGTTCCGTGGAGAACTCATTTTCGCCAACCCCTGTGCAGAGCAGGTCGTGGCATCCGGCTAGGCTCGACGCGTGCGCCTCGTCATCGCCCGCTGCTCGGTGGACTACACCGGCCGGCTCCATGCCCACCTGCCGGAGGCGACGCGTCTGCTCGTGCACAAGGGCGACGGGAGCCTGCTCGTGCACTCCGACTCGCTGAGCTATAAGCCCCTGAACTGGTTCAACTACGCTTAGGCATATGTTTCGGTTACATGGCCCTAGACGGCGCCGGGGCTCGATCATGCCGCACTTTCGTATTACAATGAGTTTATGAAGCGTATCATCCAAGGCCGTGAGGTAGACGAATCGCAAGTCGATGAGTGGGCGGCGGAGGCAGAGGCCGGGTATGACGTCGAGGAGCTGCGAACTCGCTGGGGTCGAGCACCTCGGGGAGCGTCAGCCGCGCAAGTGGTTCCCGTGCGATTGACTGAAGTCGAACTCGCAGCGGTCATGGCCCGCGCTGAGCGAGAAGGCCTGAATCGCTCCGAAGCGATCCGCGCTGCGCTCGACGCGTGGGTGCACGTCGCGTGATCGTTCGGGCGTCGGCCCGGAGACACGGCATCCTTGATGAGGACAGCGTCGTGGCGGCCAGTGCGCCGCTCGTGTCAGGACCTCTTGATGATGAGAACCCGCAGCGGCAGTTGCGGCTCGGCTTCGATACGCAAGCTCGATTGCTCGAGACTGTCGTTCTCGTCTGGGATGACGGCACCGAAGAAGTCATCCACGCCATGAAGTGCCGCCCGCAGTACCTGCATCTTCTCGATTGAGTCATCGGCGATCCACGCGGCACCGCTTCTGAGCCGATCACCGGTGCCCCTCGCTCTGCCCTTCTCGGTGGGAGAATCAACCACATGACAGCAAGCTGGGACGAGCGGATCGAGCCCTACTGGGCGAACGCCGACGACACGCCGAGCGACGCTCGTCGGGCCTCGTCGGGGCGCGGAGGCCCCAGGCGATGGTCCCCTCAGATGAGGAGGGCAGAAGCGCTGGGTGCCTTGTTCGCCCCCGAAACACCAAGTAGCTTGTGATCATGGGCCTGTTCGGGGGCGCGTTTTCGCGGGGTGCTCGCGTGGGGATACGAAAGGCTATTCGGAGCAGCCGCCCTCGCTCCCCACGACCATTACCCGTCTATGCGGCGGTTCCTGGTCACATCTTCGAGACAGCGATTAGGCAGGACTACCCGGCTTGGGGCCACCGGGTTCGCTGCTCCGACTTGGCGCAGCGCACGGTTTACGAAGAACGCAATGGTGTTCCCCGGAGGTACGTCGAGCTCTCGGTACAGCTCACGAACGAACTCCTCGGTGAAACCGTCGCAGTGACTGGCCGCACACCGACGGGCTTCGGCTCGAAATTGAACACGTTAGCCGCACGATGGAACCGGACCCTCTTCCAGCGAGCGGCCAAGGCGGAGGCCGCTGCGCTTCGGCTTAAGCAGCGCGAGAAGGCTGCGGTAGTTGCGCGCGAGAAAGCTGAGGCGATCGCACTCGCAAAACAGAATGGGACGTACCGCACCAACTTGAAGCCCTACGGCGACGAAACGCCGAAAGACGATCCTGTCGTCTCGGTGCGACTCGACCCCGAATCGCCGCGCCGCGCCCGCATCAGACTGTCTCTGCTTGAACGGATTGCCCGAAGAGCCTCGCCGACCGAGGAGGCTGCCGTGAATGACGCCTACTGGGCTTACTTGAATTGCCAGAACGAGGGTGGGCGCTTCCTCGGTCTTCGCTGTCGTGAGTCGGATCACAAGCATCGAGTCACGATTCTCGTGACGGACCAGTCCGCCCGAACTGCGGCTCTGATCGTGGGTGAATCGAGCACCCGTGCTCGAAGGCTGGTCGAGAATCGTAGAAAAGACGGGGTCGACGTCAAAGCTCGTTCGGCGTGAAGCCGCTGGTTCAGATCCAGTACTGCAGCTCCGAGCAGAACCTTGGAGTGATTGGGCTTGTCGGCTCGGGATACATTCATCGCTGGCCGTTCGAAGTTGAGCCTTACATCGGTGCGTGGGTACTCGCCGGGGGAACGCTGGCGGCGGTAGTCGCCTTCGGTCGCGGGTCATGCCGAGGCCCAACACGGCAACTCGATGAGTTCATCGGCGGGAACGCCATCAATAGCTCCTTGGAGGGCCGCCTCAAGGTCTTCCGAAAACACGAAAACCGGGCGAACACATATTTCCTACGCCCGCAGGAGGGTTCAGAAGGTTGAGGGGAGCCCTGTTGTATCACTTGCTTGCGACGAGATAAGAAGAACGGTCCAGCAAGGGCGAACACGCCCGCTACGCTGGGAACGGTGAGACTCGTCATTGCCCGCTGCTCGGTCGACTATGCGGGTCGGCTGACCTCGCACTTACCACTCGCGACCCGGCTGCTACTGCTGAAGGCAGACGGAAGCGTGCTCGTTCACAGCGACTCGCTGAGCTACAAGCCGCTCAATTGGATGAGCCCGCCCTGCCGGCTGGAGACCGAGGCGCCCTCCGATGACGAGGCCGTCGCCGGCGTGGTCGAGGTGTGGCGCGTCATCCATCAGAAGACCGGCGACGCGCTGCGCGTGCAGATCTACGAGATCATGCATGACACCGCCCACGACCTCGGCGTCGATCCCGGCCTGCAGAAGGACGGCGTCGAGGCCGACCTGCAACGACTGCTCGCCGAGCAGGTCGACCTCGTCGCCGAGGGAGCCACGCTCGTGCGCCGCGAGTATCCCACAGCCATAGGTCCCGTCGACCTTCTGGTACGGGATGTCGACGGCGTCGCCATCGCCGTCGAGGTCAAGCGCCGGGGCGACATCGATGGGGTCGAGCAGCTCACCCGCTATCTCGATCTGCTCGGGCGTGACCCGCACCTCGCACCCGTGCGCGGCGTCTTCGCCGCCCAGGAGATCAAACCACAGGCGCGCGTGCTCGCCGAGGATCGCGGCATCCGGTGCCTCGTTCTGGACTACGACGAGATGAAGGGCGTCGACTCCGGGATCCCGCGCCTGTTCTGAACCCGGCACCGAACGCAGAACTCCCCCGCCCTTGCGGACGGGGGAGTTCGTGGAGACGCTCTGCCTCAGATCGGGCGGATGTTCTCGGCCTGCAGGCCCTTGGGGCCCTGGGCGACATCGAACTCCACGCGCTGGTTCTCGTCGAGCGCGCGGTAGCCGCTGGCCTGAATGGCGGAGTAGTGTGCGAACACGTCTGCACCACCGTCGTCGGGGGAGATGAAGCCGAAGCCCTTCTCCGAGTTGAACCACTTAACCGTGCCCTGGGTACTCATGTACTGCCGTTCTGCTGTGTGACATCGACGGAGACCCCGCCGACGGTGCTAACGCTATCCGAGTTCGCGGAAACGGCAAGACCTGAGCCCGGATGGTAATGCAAATGTTGCAGAAACAGCCAGAAAGGGGTCGATTCTCGTCCCTGACATCGATTACAGCCGCTGCAGCGGCTCGAAAAGGAGTCTGAGAGGATCGGAGGGTGACCATGCCCAGCTACTTCCGCCGCCTGTCGGAGACCCGCTTCCAGCCGACCGATCACGTGATCGGGGCGTGGAACACTGCCGAACAGCACATCGCCCCCACGGTGGGTCTGCTCGCCCACCTCATCGAACGCGACCACGCCGAGCGGCGCGCTGACGCGCTGCGCCTGGCTCGGGTGAGCTGCGACATTCTCGGCGTGCTGACCCTCGATCCGGTGGAAGTGGCACTGCGCGTCGTCCGTCCCGGTCGCACCATCGAACTCGTCGAGGCCGGACTCGTCCAGAACGGGCGGACGGCGGTCATCCTGCGTGCCTGGATGCTGCAGCGCAGCGACACCGAGGAGATCACGGGGATCGCGCTGGATCCGATCCCGAAACCCGAGGACGTGCCGCCCTTCGACTTCGGCGGACGCTGGCCGGGAGAGTTCGTGCACACCATCGAGGCGCGGCTCGCGCCCCTCGGCACAGGTCGCGCGCAGGGCTGGATCCGGCCGACGGTTCCGTTGCTCGACACCGAACCCGTCTCAGTGACCGCACGGATGCTCGGCGCGATCGACGTGGCCAACGGGCTGACGCCGCGCGTCTCGCCGACCGAGGTGCTGTTCCCCAACGTCGACTTCACCGCGAGCCTGCTGCGCGATCCTCTGACGGGGTGGATCGGCCTCGACATCCGCGTCTCGATCGGCCCGGACGGGACCGGGATCACCCAGACGATGCTGCACGACGAGCAGGGGCCGGTGGGCACGCTGACCCAGACGCTCACGGTGCGGCCACGCTAGCGACCATCACTCGTCGAGGGATCGCGCCGCCTGACGCGCGGCGCCGAGGGCGACATAGGCTCCCGGCTCCGGCACGTCGACGGCGAGGCCGAGCACCATCGGGGCGATGCTGCGGACCGCCTCCGACTGGGCGCCGCCTCCGATCAGCAGCGCCCGCTCCAGCGGGACGCCGAGGTCGCGCAGCGCGTCGAGGCCGGCGGCCAGTCCCCCCAGCATGCCCTCGACGGCGGCGCGGGCGAGGTTCTCGCGCGTGGTCGAGGCGAGCGTCATCCCCAGAAGCGACCCCGTCGCATCGGGGAGGTTCGGAGTGCGCTCGCCCTCGAGATACGGCACGAGCGTCAGCCCCGCCGCCCCGGGGGCGGCGGCGAGCGCGAGTCGTGACAGCTCCTCGTGATCCACGCCCAGCAGCCGCGCGACGACGTCGAGCACCCGCGCCGCGTTGAGCGTCGCGACAAGGGGGAGGAAGCGGCCATCGGCCGACGCGAATCCGGCGACGGTCCCGCTCACATCGCGCACCGGTGCCTCGCTCACCGCGAAGACCGTGCCGGAGGTGCCGATCGAGACGACGACATCGCCTGCGGTCGCCCTCAAGCCGAGCGCGGCGGCCGCGTTGTCGCCCGCGCCCGGACCGACCCGGTGCCCCTCGCCGTCGAGCACCCAGTCCTCAGGACCGAGCACGCGCGGCAGCACGACGTCGTGTCCGAGCGCGGCAACGAGCAGCTCCCGGTCATAGTCCCCGGTGTCAGGGCTCCAGTAGCCGGTGCCCGAGGCGTCCGAGCGATCCGTCACGACCTCGTTCAGGACAGGCCCGCGCACAGAGGCATCCGCCGGGCCGAAGCCGCGCAGCCGCCAGGTCAGCCAGTCGTGCGGCAGCGCGACGGCGGCCACGCGTCCCGCGTTCTCGGGTTCGTGATCGCGCAGCCAGCGCAGCTTCGTGATGGTGAACGAGGCGACCGGCACGAGCCCCGTGCGCCGGACGAGCTCGGCGGCGCCGAACTCGTCGATGAGATCGGATGCGGCGTCCGCCGACCTCGTGTCGTTCCACAGCAGGGCGTCGCGCACGACCCGCCCCTCGGCATCCAGCGCCACCATGCCGTGCTGCTGACCGCCGATCGCCCAGGCCTCGATGTCTGCGAGCCCGCCGGCGTCGTCGATCGCCTCCTGCAGCGCCGCCCACCATGCTTCGGGGTCGACCGAGGTGCCCTCGGGGTGCGCGGCGCGCCCCTCTCGCACGACGGCTCCGGTGCCGGCATCGACAACGACCACCTTGCACGACTGGGTCGAGGAGTCGACCCCGATCACCAGGCTCATGCGAACCCGCTCAGCGCGCGCCCATGAGGTGCTCGGTCGCGAGCTGCTGCAGACGCACGAAACCGAAGCCCTTGCCTCCGTAGTAGGCGGAGGCGTCGAAGTCCTCGAAGGCGGAGCGATCGGCGAGGAGGTCCTCGTGGCTCTCGCCCTCGGCGAGCGTGGGCACCGCCAGCTCCGGAGCGCGGGCCGCGCGCAGCGCCTCCTGTACCTCGGGATCGGCGCGGAAGGCCGCCGCCCTCTCCTTGAGCAGCGAGTAGGTGCGGATGTTCGCAGCGGCCGACTCCCACACGCCCGCCTCGTCCTCGGTGCGCGAGGGCTTGTAGTCGAAGTGACGCGGGCCGTCGTAGGCGGGTCCGCCGTTCGGGCCGCCGTTCTCGAGCAGATCGACCAGAGCGAAGGCGTTGTGCAGGTCGCCGTGTCCGAAGACCAGATCCTGGTCGTACTTGATGCCGCGCTGGCCGTTCAGATCGATGTGGAAGAGCTTGCCGTGGTACAGCGCCTGCGCGATGCCGGCGACGAAGTTCAGGCCTGCCATCTGCTCGTGCCCGACCTCGGGGTTCAGACCCACCATCTCGGGCCGGTCCAGCGAGCCGATGAAGGCGAGCGCGTGGCCGATAGTGGGCAGCAGAATGTCGCCCCGCGGCTCGTTGGGCTTCGGCTCAAGGGCGAACCGGATGCCGTAGTCCTTGGCCGCGACGTAGTCGGCGAGGACGTTCACGGCTTCGCGGTATCGCTCGAGCGCGACGCGGACATCCTTGGCGGAGTCGTACTCCAGCCCCTCGCGACCGCCCCACATGACGAGAGTCTGCGCGCCGAGCTCGGCTCCCAGATCGATCTGGCGCATGACCTTGCGGATCGCGAAACGGCGCACGCCGCGATCGTTCGAGGTGAAGCCGCCGTCCTTGAAGACCGGATGGCGGGTCAGGTTCGTGGTGACCATCGGCACGGTCAGCCCGGTGTCGGCGAGCGCGCCCTTGAGCCGGTCGATCTGGTGCCGGCGCTCGGTGTCGCTCGCGCCGAAGGGGAACAGGTCGTCGTCGTGGAAGGTGAGCCCGTAGGCCCCGATCCCGGCGAGCTTCTCCACGACGTGCACGACGTCCATATCCGGGCGGGTCGGCCCGCCGAAGGGATCGCCGCCGTCATAGCCGACGGTCCACAGCCCGAAGGTGAACCTGTCTGCGGGGGTGGGAGTGGACATGGTGCTCCTTGCTTAGGAAAGGTAATTGTTGTTGCAAACAACCTATAACATGACGGACGCTTCGTCCAGCATCTTTCTCCGATACTTTCGCTGTATAGGATCGAAAGATGACAGAAGCTCCGCAGGTCCGGCTCGCCGACATCGCCATCGAGGCGGGGGTGTCGCTCGCGACGATGTCGAAGGTGCTCAATGGCCGCACGGACGTGGCTCCGGCGACGCGCGCGCGCCTGGAGGCGCTGCTGAACGACCACGGCTACAAGCGGCGCAACACGGTGCAGCGCAGCGACCTCGTCGAGCTCGTCTTCCCGCAGCTGGAGAGCAGCTGGGCGATGGAGGTCATCGGCGGCGTGGAAGAGGTCGCCAAGGCCGCCGGGTTCACCGTCGCGCTCACCGTCAGCGGTGACCGCCACGCCCCAGGGAGCGACTGGATCGAGGGAGTGCTGCGGCGGCGGCCGATCGGCGTGGTCCTGGTGTTCTCCGACCTCCCGGCCCGCCATCGCGACAAGCTGCAGTCGCGCGGGATCCCCTTCGTCATCGTCGATCCGGCCGGCGACCCCTCGCCCGATGTGCCCTCGGTGGGCTCGGCGAACTGGGCGGGTGGCGTCATGGCGACCCGTCACCTGATCGAGCTCGGACACCGCCGGATCGCCGCGATCACGGGACCTGAGGACATGATGTGCTCGCTCGCCCGGCTCGACGGCTATCGCTCGGCGATGAACAGCGCGGGCCTCGCGATCGATCCGGCCTGGGTGCGCTTCGGCGACTTCCACACCGATGGCGGGCAGCAGCGCGCGCGCGAGCTTCTGGCCCTCGCCGAGCGCCCGAGCGCGATCTTCGCCGGCAGCGATCTGCAGGCGCTGGGCGCGATCGCCGCCGCACGCGAGATCGGACTCACCGTCCCCACGGACCTCTCGATCGTCGGCTACGACGACATCCCCATCTCGATCTGGATGAGCCCGCAGCTGACCACCGTGCACCAGCCGCTGCGCCGCATGGGCGAGGAGGCGACCCGGCTCGTGCTGCGCATGGCCGACGGCGAGCAGCCAGAGACGCTGCGCATGGATCTGGCGACCCACCTCGTCGTCCGCGAGAGCACCGCCCCGCCGGCGAGCTGAGTCGCGCAGAATCGCCCAGCTCCTCCGAAACTTCCGGATGAGTTTCGTAACAGTTCCGTAACGGAGTGCTCCCACATCCGCACTGCGCGGAATAGTTGGCAAAGACCACAAACCTTGCGCGCAAAGGACGCCATGCTCACTGCCAGCACCTGGCCGATCGCGGCGGCGCTGCTGCCGTTCCCTTCCCATCGGCCGGCATCCGCGGACTGGACCGAGGATCTCCAGGCCCTCTGTCAGGGCGTGCTCGCCGAGGTGAGCGACGCGGGCTTCGACGCGGTCGACCTCACCGACACCTGGCTGCCCTACGGCGATCTCTCCCCGGCGCAGCTCGAAGGGCTCGCCCAGACGCTGGCGGACTGCGGTCTGAGAGCCCTCTCGATGTCGGTCATCCGCCGCAGCGTCATCGCCGACCGCGACGGCGAGGCGAACCTCGCCTACAGCCACCGCTGCATCGACGCCGCAGCGGCCCTCGGTGTCGGCATCGTCTCCGTCGGCCTGCACCAGCCGCTCACGCCGGCGCAGCGGGACCGCCTGTGGTTCTGGACCGCGCCGGGTCATCGGGATCCGGACGGCGATCCCGTCGCCTGGGCGCTCGCGGTGACGAGACTGGGCGAGCTCGGCGCGCACGCCGCGGACGCGGGGATCCTGCTCTCCCTCGAGCTCTACGAGCACACCTATCTCGGCACCGCTGCCTCGGCCGTCCGCCTCGTGGAGGAGATCGGGATGCCCGGTGTCGGGCTGAACCCCGACACCGGCAATCTCGCGCGGCTGCCCGAGCCGATCGAGGACTGGCGCGAGGTGCTGGAGCGCACGATGCCCTGGGCGAACTTCTGGCACGTCAAGAACTACGCGCGGGACGAGAACCCGGACACCGGCCTGGTCTCCGCCGTCCCGAGCTATCTGGAATCCGGCCTGATCGATTACCGCAGCGCCGTGCGCATCGCCCTGGGCGCGGGCTTCCAGGGCGTGATCTGCACCGAGCACTACGGCGGCGACGGCCTCAGCATGAGCGCGGCGAACCGCGACTACCTGCGCGCGCGCGTCCTGCCCCGCACCGAGCGCGCCATCGGGCGCTCGCTCGTGCGGCAGCAGTTCCCGGATGATGCGGCGGCCCGCGTATGACCCATCTCGCACTCGATCCCGAAAGCTTCGTCGACGACGCCATGGAGGGCTTCGCCCGCGTGCACGCCGAGGACGTGGTCCGCGTGGACGGCGGGATCGTCCGGCGGCGAGGTATCGCTCCTGGACGGGTGGCCGTGGTCATCGGCGGCGGATCCGGTCACTATCCCGCCTTCGCCGGCCTTGTCGGAGAGGGGCTCGCGGCCGGCGCGGTGTGCGGCAACGTCTTCACCTCCCCCTCCGCCGGGCAGGCCTACCGCGTCGCGAAGGCCGCACAGGCGGGCGGCGGCGTGCTCTTTAGCTACGGCAACTACGCCGGCGACGTGCTGCACTTCGGCGAGGCCGAGCGGATGCTCCGCGCCGAGGGCGTCGACGCACGCACCGTGCTCGTGACCGACGACATCGCGAGCGCGCCGCAGTCCGAGATCGATCGGCGGCGGGGGATCGCCGGCGACCTCGTCGTGTTCCGGATCGCCGGGGCCGCCGCCGAGGAGGGGGCGGGCCTTGCCGAGGTCGAGGCGCTGGCGCGCCGGGCCAACGCGAGGACCTTCACCCTGGGGGTCGCCTTCGACGGCTGCGTGCTGCCCGGTGCCGCGGAGCGCCTCTTCTCCGTCCCGGAGGGGATGATGTCGATCGGACTCGGCATCCATGGCGAACCTGGCATCCGCGACGTCCCCCGGCAATCGGCGCAGGAACTGGCCGCGACGCTCGTCGACGCGCTGCTGGCCGAGCGGCCCACGGATGCGACAGACCGCGTCGTCGCCCTGGTGAACGGCCTGGGCACCGTGAAGTACGAGGAGCTGTTCGTGCTCTTCCGTCACGTGAGCGACCGCCTGGAGCGCGAGGGACTGGTGCTCGTGCAGCCCGAGTGCGGCGAGCTGGTGACGAGCCTCGACATGGCGGGCGTCTCACTCACCCTCTGCTGGCTCGACGACGACCTCGAGCGGCTCTGGCGCGCCCCCGCGTACGCGCCCGCCTACCGGAAGGGCGCGATCACAGGCGTTCGCTCCGCGAGCCATGACAGCGCGACGGCGACGGATGCACCCGAGGCGACAGTCGCGCCGATGCAGGCCGATCCTGCCTCGCTCGCGGCGGCGGCGGTCGCGCGGCGGATGATCGAGGCGGTGCGCGACGCGCTGCACGCGGCGGCGGACGAACTGGGGCACCTGGATGCGATCGCCGGCGACGGCGACCACGGCGTGGGAATGAGCCGCGGCATCGATGCGGCGGCCGACTTCGCCCGCACCCATCCCGATGCGGGGATCGACGAACTGCTGCGCGGAGCGGGTGCCGCCTGGTCGGAGCGTGCCGGCGGGACCTCCGGTGCGCTCTGGGGCGCGGGTCTCGCCGCCCTCGGCGAGGCGCTGCGCTCGGAAGGCGACGACCCGTCCGCCATCGCCGCCCGCGTCCCGCTCGCCGTCACGGCCGCCCGTCAGCGGATCGAGCAGATCGGCGGTGCGGTTCCGGGCGACAAGACGATGGTGGACGCGCTCGTCCCCTTCGCCGAGACGCTCACCGCCGCGATGCACGACGGCGAGGCCTTGCCGGCCGCGCTGGCGCGAGCGGCGCTCGCGGCGCGCAGTGCCGCCGAGGCGACGGCCGCCCTGACACCCCGCCTGGGCCGGGCGCGTCCGCTCGCGGCCAGGAGCGTCGGCCACCCCGATCCGGGCGCGGCCTCCTTCGCGATCGCGATGGAGGCGATCAGCCGGGCGAGTGAGGAGCTGCCATGAACGACTGGCGCATCGCCGTGGGCTCGGACGATGCCGGTCTGAGATACAAGACCGCGCTCGCCGAGCTGTTGCGGGCCGATCCGCGCGTCGCGGAGGTGATCGACGTGGGGGTCGGCGAGGGAGAGCAGACGCCGTATCCCCGGGTGGCGATCGCCGCGGCCCGCCTCGTCGCCGACGGCGCAGCCGATCGCGCGCTCCTGATCTGCGGCACCGGGCTCGGGGTCGCGATCGCCGCCAACAAGGTCCGCGGGATCCGCGCGGTCACCGCGCACGACAGCTACTCCGTCGAGCGCGCGGTGCTCTCCAACAACGCGCAGGTGCTCGCCCTCGGCGAGCGCGTCGTCGGCCTGGAGCTGGCCAAGCGCCTGGTGAGCGAGTGGCTCGGCTACCGGTTCGACGAGGCATCGGCCTCGGCGTCGAAGGTCGCGCTCATCACGGCGCACGAGAAGGAGGGGTGAGCATGCCGCAGCGCATCGCCGTCGTCGGTTCGGGATACATGGGCGGAGGGATCGCCCAGGTCTTCGCCCTGGCCGGGCACACGGTCCTGCTCGCCGACGGCTCGGCGGACCTGGCGTCCGCCGCCCGCGAGCGGCTCATCGCCGAGGGCGAGAGGTACGCCGCCCTGGGCCTGTTCCCCGCCGATGCCCCGGATCTGCTGGAGCAGAACCTCGTCGCGGCCGCCTCGATCCAGGAGGCGGTGGCGGACGCCGACTTCATCGAGGAGGCCGTGCCCGAGATCCCGGAGGTCAAGCGCACCACGCTCGCCGCCGTCTCCGCGGCGGCACCGGCACGGGCCGTGATCGGCTCCAACACCTCGACGCTCTCGATCGGTTCGCTCGCCGGTGCCGTGACCGGGCCTGAGCGCTTCCTCGGCGTGCACTTCAGCAACCCCGCGCCCTTCGTCCCCGGTGTGGAGGTCATCGGGCATGCGGGCACGGAGCCCGCCGCGGTCGAGACGGCCCTCGGACTGCTGGCCGCGGTCGGCAAGCAGGGCTTCGCGATCGCCGATGTCCCCGGCTTCGTGCTCAACCGGCTCCAGTACGCCCTCTTCGGGGAGGCGGCGCGCCTGGTCGAGGAGGGTGTGGCCAGCGCCGCCGACATCGACGCGATCGTGCGCACGACCTTCGGCTACCGCCTGCCCTTCTTCGGCCCCTTCGCGATCGCCGACATGGCGGGGCTGGATGTCTACGCCTTCTGCTACGCCTCGCTGCACGAGGCCTACCCGGAGAGGTTCTCCGCGCCACGGGTGCTCGGCGAGCACGTGGACCGGGGGGAGTTCGGGGTCAAGAGCGGACGAGGATTCCTCGCGACCGCGCCGGAAGCCGCACCGGAGCTCGCCGCCTATCGCGACCGCGCCTACGGCGCTCTCGCCCGGCTGCTGTCGGAACTGGGACCGGCCCCCGTACAGTACTGACATGTCCGCGCGCGCAGAGTGCCCCCTCCGGGCGGAACTGGGCGAATGCCCCGTCTGGGACGAGGAGTCC
Source organism: uncultured Microbacterium sp. (assembly GCA_964533745.1). Lineage (GTDB taxonomy): Bacteria > Actinomycetota > Actinomycetes > Actinomycetales > Microbacteriaceae > Microbacterium. The sequence goes on along the minus strand of CAZHML010000012.1, from coordinate 7,704 downwards.
GACAGCATCGCCTGGGTGGACATCGACGCCGGACTCGTGCACCGGCATCCGCCCAGCGGACCATCCACGACGCTCGCGGCGCTGCCCGGATCCGTCGGCGTGCTCGCCCCGCGCGCGGGCGGCGGCTTCGTCGCCGGGGTGGGACGACGCACCGCGCTCATGGAGCCGGATGGCCGCTGGGCGTGGTTCGGGACCGGGCTGCTGCCCGACGGGAGGCGGTTCAACGACGGGGCCTGCGATGCGGCCGGGCGGCTGTGGGCGGGATCGACGCACCGCGACTTCGGCGCGGCACCGGGATCCCTTCACCGCCTGGACCCCGACGGCACCCTGCACACCGTCGTGGAACGGGTCGCCTTCTCCAACGGCCTGGGCTTCTCCCCGGACGGGACGATCCTGTACCTCATCGACTCCCTCGCCTGGGTGCTGCTCGCGTTCCCCTTCGACCTCGCCACGGCGGCTCTGGGAGCCCCTCAGCCGCTCGTCGCCTTCCTCTCCGAGGAGGGGCTCCCCGACGGTCTCGCCGTGGATGCCGCAGGAGACCTCTGGGTCGCCCGCTACGGCGCCTACGCCGTCGAGCACTACACGCCCGGCGGCACGCTCGCCGGCAGAATCCGGGTTCCCGTAGCGCAGCCGACGGGACTCGCCTTCAGCGCCGATCGGCTCTGGATCGCCAGCGCACGGGAGTTCCTCGACACCCCTGGAGAGCTCGACGGCGCCCTGCTCTCGGTCGACGTCGGCGTCGGCGGGGTGCCGCCTGCGCGCTTCGCCGCCTGAGCGGGATCAGCGGCCGGTCGGGACGACCTCGACCTCGGTGCGCAGTCGCCGCCGGTGGTCCACGACGCGCACCTCGCCGAGAAGCACCGCGGTGTGCTCGTGCACGATCTCGCCGGCAGAGCGGCCGAGGCCGAACCCGAACGCCCCCGGCTCGACGATCCGCCTGCCCTCGGCACCGGTGAAGGAGGTGACATCCGCGGGGACGGTGAAGCGCACGCGGGCCGAGGCCCCCGCCGCCAGCTCGACGCGCGCGTAGCCGATCAGGCGACGCACCGGCCGCACGACGCTCGCGACGGGATCGCTCAGGTAGAGCTGCACGACCTCAGCCCCCTCCCGGTCCCCCGTGTTGGTCACGGTCAGCTCGAGGTCGATCTCCTCGTCGAACCCGGCAGGGCCGGAGACGGCACCCCAGTCGAAGCGCGCGTACCCGAGGCCGTGCCCGAACCAGAACGCCGGCGTCGGGTCGATGTTCGACACCTCGGAGCGCTGCCCGAGGGGGGCGGACAGGTACGTCCACGGCTGGCTCCCCGGATGCGCGGGGACGCTCACCGGCAGCCGGCCGCTGGGGTTGATCCGTCCGCTGAGGATCCCCGCAACCGCGGGGGACCCCTCCTCGCCCGGAAAGAAGGCCTGCAGGATCGCCGCGGCATCCGTCGCCGCCGGCCCCAGAGCGTAGGGGCGTCCGGCGAGCAGCACGACGACCACGGGGGTGCCCGTCCGCAGCATGGCCTCCAGGAGCGCCTGCTGGGCGCCGGGGAGGTCGAGCGTGGCCGCGTCGCAGCCCTCGCCGCTCGTGCCCCGGCCGAACAGGTCGGCCCGGTCGCCGAGGGCGAGCACGACCACGTCGGCGTCGCGCGCGGCGGCCTCGGCGGCTGCGAAACCGTCGACCTCGCCGCCGTCGACCGTCGTTCCCTGCACGTAGACGATCTCCGTGGCCGGGAGCTCGCGGCGCAGGGCCTCCCTGAGCGTGGGCAGCTCGATGCCGATCGAGGCCTCCGGATGCCGCCGGCCGATGTGGCTGGGGAAGGAGTAGCAGCCGAGCACGGCATAGGGCTCGTCCGCGTTCGGCCCGATCAGCGCGATGCGCCCGGGGGCGCGCAGCGGGAGCGTGCCGTCGTTGCGCAGCAGGACGATCGAGCGCTCGGCGAGTTCGGCGGCCAGCTCCCGGTTCTGCGGCGGATCCAGGTCGACGCTGCCGCGCAGCGCCTCGGGATCGCTGAGATCGGAGGCTGCGAGCACGGCCGGCACGGCCGACCAGTCCGCGTCCAGCATTCCGAGCTGCGCCTTCTGCGCGAGGACCCGGCGCAGGGCGGTGTCGATCAGCTCCTCGGCGATGACGCCCTGCTCGACCGCCGCGCGCAACGGGCCGCGGAAGGCCTTCACCGTGGGCAGCTCCACGTCGATCCCGGCCCGCAGGGCGACGACGGCAGCCTCCTGCCAGTCGGCGGCGACGCCGTGCAGGAGGTGCAGGAACGCCACCGCGAAGTAGTCCGCGACGACGGTGCCGGCAAAGCCCCACCTCTCGCGCAGGAGCTCTGTCAGCAGGTGCCGATCGGCGGCGACCGGGATCCCGTCGATGTCGGAGTAGCTGTTCATCACCGAGCGGGCACCGCCCTCGCGGATCGCCATCTCGAAGGGCGGCAGCAGCACATCGGCGATCTCCCGGGGGCCGGCCGAGACGGGGGCGAGGTTGCGGCCCGCGCGCGAGGCGGAGTAGCCGACGAAGTGCTTCAGGGTGGCCACGAGCCCCGCGGACTCGAGGCCGCGCACGTACGCCGTGCCGATCGTGGCGACCAGGTAGGGGTCCTCGCCGATGGTCTCCTCGACCCGGCCCCAGCGCGGATCGCGGACGACGTCGAGCACGGGGGCGAGGCCCTGGTGCACGCCCACCGAACGCATGTCGGCGCCGATGCGCGCGGCCATCCGCTCGACCAGCCCCGGATCGAAGCTCGCGCCCCACGCCAGCGGCACCGGATAGGCGGTCGCCCCCCAGGCGGCGAAGCCGGCGAGGCATTCGTCGTGCGCGATCGCGGGGATGCCGAATCGGCCGGCCGCCGCGATCCGCTGCTGGGTGCGCAGCAGCGACAGCGCTGCCATCGCGGGGTCCACCGGCACCGTTCCGAAGGGCCGGGTGAGCTGACCGAGGCCGCTCGGCACGAGCATGTCGAGGTCGACCTGCTCCCCGAGATCGTGCTGATGCGGGGCGACGTCGGCGCCGTCGTCGGAGGCACCGACCCAGACGCCGTAGAGCTGCGCGAGCTTCTCGTCGAGGGTCATCGCGGCGATGAGGGCGTCGACGCGCTCCGCGATGGGCAGCGCCGTGTCGTGCCAGGGCGCGACCCCGATGGCGGCGGACTCGGTCATCCCTTCACGGCTCCTGTCAGACCGCTCACGATGCGCCGCTGCGCGATCGTGAAGAAGATGATCGCCGGCAGCATCGCGAGCGAGGTGAACGCGAGCACCGCGGCGGTGTTCTGGGAGTACTGGGTGGAGAACTGCGCCACGCCCAGCGGCAGCGTGTACGACGAGGGGCTGCCCAGCATGAGCAGGGGCAGCAGATAAGCGTTCCAGCTGCCGACGAAGGCGAGCACGCCCACCGTCACCAGCCCTGGCCCGGACAGCGGCAGGAGGATCCGCCAGAAGAAGCCCACGCGGCCGGCTCCGTCGATGATCGCCGCCTCCTCCAGCTCGTTCGGGATGGCCCTCAGGAACGGGACGAGGATGATGATCGTGATCGGCAGCGCGAAGGCGACCTGGGGGATGATGACGCTCAGCAGCGACCCGTCCAGGCCGATGTTGCGCAGCATGAGGTACAGCGGCAGGATGGCGACCGTCAGCGGGAACAGGAGTCCCGCGGTGAACAGCGAGTACAACGACTGCCGGCCGGTGAAGTCGTACCGGGCGATGACGAAGGCCGCCATGACGCCGAGCACGACGATGCCGAGAGTGGTGCCGAAGGCGGCCATCGTGCTGTTGAGCACCTGCGTCCAGAAGGCCGGTGAGGTGAGCACCTGCACGTAGTTGTCGAAGTACCAGGGATCCGGCCAGCCCGCCGGGTCGGCGTTGAGCGCCGCCGTGGTGCGGAAGCCGTTGATCGCCACGTACAGCACGGGCGCGAGGGAGATGCCCATGATGATCAGGGCGATGAGCATGACGAAGGGCTGTCCCCAGTCGAAACGCTTCGACCGGCGATCAGATGCCGCGCGCCTCGCGGTGGCCATCATCGGCTCCTCTCGGTGAGGGAGCCGGCCAGGTCCCGCCGCAGCGCGGTGCGCTGGTAGACGAGGGCGAAGGCGAACGAGATGACGAACAGGATCACCGCGACGGCGCTGCCGAAGCCGAGCTGCGAGCGCTGGAAGCCGAACTGCACCATGTACGTCGCCATGGTGGTCGTGGCATTGGCGGGCCCGCCGCCGGTGAGTATCCAGACCATGTCGAAGAGCTGCAGGGAGCCCACGACGGTGAGGAACGCCCAGATGCGGATCGTCGGCCCGAGCAGGGGGAGGGTGATGTGCCGCTGGATCTGCCACCAGTTCGCGCCATCGATGGCGGCGGCCTCGCCGAGCTCCTCGGGCACGCCCTGGAGTCCCGCGAGCATGAGGATGATCCCGAAGCCGACGTACTTCCAGGTGAGCACGCCGAACAGCGTCCACATCACGAACCCGGTGTCCGCGAGCCAGAGCTGCCGGAGGCCGCCGAGCCCGAGCGAGGCCATGAAGGCGTCGAAGGGTCCGTTCGGCTGCAGGAGCAGGCGCCAGGCGAGGGCTGCGATCACTTCGCTGAGCACCCAGGGGATGAAGATCACGATGCGCAGAATGGTGTGGCCGCGCATCCTGCGGTTGAGCAGGAGCGCGATGCCGATCACGATCGGGCCCTGGATGAGAAGGGACATCGCGACGATGAAGAGGTTGTTGCCGATCGCGCCGAGGAAGACGGGGTCGGTCAGGGCACGCGCGTAGTTGTCGAAGCCGATGAAGCGCTCCAGCGGCCCGTAGCCGTTCCAGTTGTAGAAGCTGTAGACCGCGGCCAGAACCACGGGCAGCAGCACGAAGGTCATGTAGACGATGAGCGCCGGCCCGGTGAACAGCGCGATCTCGGCGCGCATCCGCCAGCGCGAACGCTGCGGCCGCGCGGAGGCTGGGCCCGCGGTGACCGCGGGCCCAGCCTCTTGCGTGCGAACTGCGGTCATGGCTTAACGGTTCGCCGCCGCGGTCTTCATCCCGTCGACGATCTCCTGCGGCGAGCCCTGCCCGGCGAAGACGCGGGCGATGCCGTCGGTCATCGCGCCGCCCACGTTCGGGCCGTAGGCCACGTCCATCCACAGCTGGACGTAGTTCGAGGCCTGCAGGCCGTCGATCACCTTGAGGAGGTTGGCGTCGGAGACACCGGCCTCGGCGCCCTTGGTGACCGGGATGGTCTCCACCGTCGTGGCGTAGCGCTTCTGCACATCGGCGCTGACGATGTACTTCAGCAGCTCGACGGTGATGTCCGGCGCGTTCGCCGAGACCGAGAAGCCGTCGCCGCCGCCGAGTGCCGCGGTCGGGTCACCGGGGGCTCCGGGGATGCCGGGGAAGTTGAACCAGCCGAGGAAGGACGGCACCTTCTGGTCGGGGGTGAGCCCGCCCATCACGGCCGGGTTCCAGTGGCCCATGAGCTCCATCGCCGCCTGGCCGTTGGCCAGCAGACCCGCCGAGCTTCCGGCACCCTGCTGAGCCGGGGTCGCGAGGTAGCCCTCCTGGAAGGGCTTCGAGGCGAGGAACTCCTGGAGCATCTCGCCCGCCTTGATGAAGCAGGCGTCCTCGAAGACGAGCTCCGACTGCGCCTTGCTGAGCACAGCGGGCGAGCAGAGCTTGATGGCGAAGTGCATCCAGTAGTGACCGGCAGGCCAGCCGTCGCCCGCACCGACCGCGATGGGGGTGATGCCGGCCGCCTTGAGCTTGGCGATCGCGTCGTACAGCGCGTCGAGCGTCGTGGGCGGCTCGGTGATGCCCGCCTGAGCGAACAGCTCGGTGTTGTACCAGAATCCCGAGATGCCGAAGGTGAAGGGCAGACCGTAGGTCTTGCCGTCCACCTGCCACGGCGCGACCGTGCCGCCGATGGCGTCGACCTCGGCGGTGACCTGGCTGGAGATGTCCTTGACGTAGCCGGCGGCGACCTGCGCCGCAAGCTCACCCGCACCCCACTGCTGGTACAGGTCGGGCGGGTTGTTGGATCGGAGGGCGTTGGGGATGAGCGTCCCCTGCAGGTCCTCGTTCTGATAAGCGGTGACCTCGACGGTCACGCCGGGGTGCGCCGCTTCGAACTCGGCGGCGATCCCGCGCCAGAAGCCGTTCGCAGGCTCTCCGGTCTGGTTGTGCCACCAGGTGATCGTGACGGCTTCAGGGGCGTCACCGGTGCCCGTGGGTTCGGGCGAGCTACCACCAGTGCAAGCGGCGAGCGCGCCGATCGCGAGTCCGGCGGCAGCGATCCCCGCGGCGAGTCTCGCCATGCTGCGTGTGTTCATCCTTGAACCTTTCGAAAGTTTCGACTTTAGTGTCGAAAGTGATGTGGGTACCCTTACGATAGATGTCTTGGCATTCGTGGTCAAGCACAACAAATAGATTCTTCGTCACGATCTGATCTCGTAAGGTGGACGCGTGGCAGAAAAGTCCGGTGTCGTCGAAGGCGTGCGCGCGCAGAACCTCTCGCGCGTCCTGCGACTCGTCCACCGCACAGGTCCACTCTCGCGCGCCGCGCTCACCGAGGCAACTGGCCTGAACCGCTCGACCATCGGCGACCTGGTCGCCGAACTCACCGAGGCGGGACTCGTCGCGGAGCGGGCTCCCGACCCGAGCCGTCGCGTCGGCCGCCCCTCTCCCGTCGTCGCCGCCGATCCGAGGGTGGTCGCGATCGCCGTGAACCCCGAGGTCGATGCCCTCACGATGGCCGCCGTCGGACTGGGCCGCAGCATCCCGGTGCGCGCCCGCATCGAGCTCGACGAACTCCTCACCCCCGAGCGCACCGCCGATCTCGTCGGGCAGCAGCTGGCCTCGTGGCGATCCGGCGCTCTCGCCGACGCCAGGCTCGCGGCCGCGGGCGTCGCCGTCCCCGGGCTCGTCGCCACGGGCGGGCTCGTGCGCAACGCCCCGCATCTGCTCTGGCACGATGTCGAGATCGGCGAACTGATCGAGAAGGCAACGGGGCTCCCGACCAGAGTCGGCAACGACGCGACGATGGGAGCGCACGCCGAGCACCTCTTCGGCGCGGCGCGCGGCGCCGACGACGTCATCTACCTCAACGGCGGTGCCAGCGGCATCGGCGGCGGGCTGGTCGTGCACGGAACGCTCGTGACCGGTTCGGGCGGCTACGCGGGCGAGTTCGGCCAGAACCGGCCCGGGATCGCGGCATCCGACGACCGCCGCGCCGAGGGCGGCGTCCTCGAGGACGAGGTCAGCCGCGCGCGCCTGCTGGCGGTGCTCGGGCTCTCCCACGCCGATGAGCCGACGCTGGCCGCGGCCCTGACCGCCGCGCGAACGCCCGAGGTCGCCGCGGAGGTGGCCCGACAGCGCCGGATCCTCGCGACCGCGCTCGCCAACGCCGTGAATGTGCTCAACCCCGCCGTGATCGTGCTCGGCGGCTTCCTCTCGACCCTCGCCGAGCACGCTCTCGACGAGCTCACTGAGAGCGTGCGTGAGCAGACCATGTTCGCCAATGCCGAGGGGCTCGCCATCCGTCCGGCGGCGCTGGCCGAGGATCGTCTGCTCATCGGTGCCGCGGAAGAGGCCTTCCACGCGCTGCTGCGCGATCCGATCCCCGCCTGAGTCAGCGCCCCAACCGCACACCATTCCCCGATCTGCACACGAATCCGGCGAAATCGCGTGCGTATCGGGAGGAAATGTGCAGATCGGGGACTCGTCAGCGCCCGCCGGTGAAGCGCGGCGGGCGCTTCTC
>CAZHML010000011.1:0-44874 GCA_964533745.1 uncultured Microbacterium sp. | reverse complement strand
CGACGCCTACTACGGCAGCGCGCAGAAGGTGCGCACGCTGATCCAGCAGGACTTCGCGCGCGCCTTCGCCGAGGTGGACGTCATCGCCACGCCCTCGGCGCCGACCACGGCCTTCCGGATCGGCGAGAAGATCGACGACCCGCTACAGATGTACCTCAACGACGTGACGACGATCCCGGCGAACCTCGCGGGAGTGCCCGGGATCTCGATCCCCTCGGGGCTGGCCGCTGAGGACGGGCTGCCCGTCGGCATCCAGTTCCTCGCCCCGGCCCGCGAGGACGCGCGCCTGTATCGCGTGGGCGCGGCGCTGGAGGCGCTGCTGACGGATGCCTGGGGCGGACCGCTGCTCGCGAAAGCCCCGACGCTCGAGGGGGGGAACCGCTGATGGCCAAGCTCATGGACTTCGACAAGGCCTTCGAACTGTTCGAGCCCGTGCTCGGCTTCGAGGTGCACGTGGAGCTCAACACCCGCACGAAGATGTTCTCGGATGCCCCGAACCCGGCGAACGAGGAATATCACGGGGCGGAACCCAACACCCTCATCGCGCCGGTGGACATGGGGCTGCCCGGATCCCTCCCGGTCGTCAATGAGACCGCGATCCGTTCGGCGATCAGCCTGGGCCTGGCCCTCGGCTGCTCGATCGCCGAGTCCTGCCGTTTCGCGCGCAAGAACTACTTCTATCCCGACCTCGGCAAGAACTATCAGATCTCCCAGTACGACGAGCCGATCGCCTTCGACGGCTCGGTCGAGGTCGAGCTCGAGGACGGCGCGCTCGTGACGATCCCGATCGAGCGCGCGCACATGGAGGAGGATGCCGGCAAGCTCACCCACATGGGCGGCTCTACCGGTCGCATCCAGGGCGCCGAGTACTCGCTCGTGGACTACAACCGCGCCGGGGTCCCGCTCATCGAGATCGTCACCAAGCCCATCTTCGGCGCCGAGCACCGGGCTCCTGAGATCGCCAAGGCCTACGTCGCCGCGATCCGCGACATCGTGCGAGGGCTCGGGATCTCCGAGGCGCGCCTGGAGCGCGGGAACCTGCGGTGCGACGCGAACGTCTCGCTGCGCCCGCGCGGGCAGGAGAAGCTCGGCACCCGCACCGAGACGAAGAACGTCAACTCGATGCGCTCGGTGGAGCGCGCCGTGCGCTACGAGATCCAGCGTCAGGCGCAGATCCTCGCCGACGGCGGCACGATCACGCAGGAGACGAGGCATTGGCACGAGGACACCGGCGAGACCTCGCCCGGCCGCCCGAAGTCGGATGCCGACGACTACCGCTACTTCCCCGAGCCCGACCTGCTCCCGGTGCAGCCGCCCGCGTCGCTCATCGACGAACTGCGCGCGGCCCTGCCCGAGCAGCCTATCGCGCGTCGCCGCCGCCTGATGGCGGAGTGGGGGTTCACCGACCTGGAGTTCCAGGACGTGCGCAACGGGGGCCTCCTCGACGCCGTCGCCGCGACGGTCGCCGCCGGAGCCTCGCCCGCGACCGCGCGCAAGTGGTGGACGGGGGAGATCACTCGCATCGCCAATGCGCAGGAGCGCGAGGCCGAAGAGCTCGTGAGTTCCGAGAACGTCGCCGCCCTGCAGCGGCTCGTCGACGAGGGCACGCTCACCGACAAGCTCGCCCGCCAGGTGCTCGAGGGGGTCATCGAGGGCGAGGGCACGCCGCAGGAGGTCGTGGACGCCCGGGGCCTGGCCGTCGTCTCGGACGACGGCGCGCTGATCGCAGCGATCGACGAGGCGCTGGCCGCCCAGCCCGACATCCTGGAGAAGATCCGGGACGGCAAGGTGCAGGCCGCCGGTGCCGTGATCGGTGCGGTGATGCAGGCGATGAAAGGTCAGGCGGATGCCGCCCGCGTGCGCGAGCTGATTCTGGAGCGCGCCGCGCAGTAGCGGGGATCCCGTTCCCGGAATTGCACTACTGCGCAGTTCTGCACTGCTTCGCAGGGATTCGCGTGATTCCTGCGAGTTTGTGCGGTTCTGCGGAGAAGTGCTGGTGTCTGGCCGTGGCGCAAGGCTGCGCACAGCATGAGAGCGTCGAAGCGCCGTCTCCGAAAGTGAGTGACTCCTGCGGCACCGTCGGCGCGTAGATCTGCATAACTTCGCAGGGTTTCGCGAGATTCCTGCGAGTTTGTGCAGTTCTGCGGAGAAGTGGTCAGGAGCGGGGGATGCGGAGCCTCGTGGTCGGCCGCGATGTATCGGCGGGCTCGCTTCGGTGATCCGCAGCAGGATCGACCCCGTTGTCCCACCCCCGCGCGAGAATGGGGGCATGGGTCGCGGCGACGGATCGGGTCGGCTCGTCTCGCCGGAGGGGGCGGACGACGCGGGCACGCGCATCCTGCACGTCGACATGGACGCCTTCTACGCCGCCGTCGCGGTGCTCGACGACCCCTCGCTCGCCGGGCTCCCGCTGATCGTCGGCGCCCCGGAGAGCCGCTCTGTGGTCTCCAGCGCCTCCTACGAGGCGCGCCGCTTCGGCGTGCGCTCGGCAATGCCGGTCGCCCAGGCGATCCGGCTGTGCCCCCAGGCCAGGATCGTCGCCCCTGACTTCACGCGCTACCTCGAGGTCTCGCAGCGCGTGCGCGAGGTCTTCGAGTCGATCACGCCGCTGGTCGAGCCGCTGTCGATCGATGAGGCCTTTCTCGACGTGCACGGGGTGCGGCGGCTGTGGGGGAGCCCCGGCGAGGTCGCCCGGCTCATCCGTGCCCGCATCGACGCAGAGATCGGGATCACGTGCAGCGTGGGCGTCGCCGCCACCAAGCACGTGGCGAAGATGGCCTCGACCCTCGCCAAGCCCGACGGGCTGCTGATCGTCGCCGAGGCCGACACGCTCGACTTTCTCGCGCCGCGCTCGGTGCGGGCGATGTGGGGCGTGGGACCGAAGGCCGCCGAGGTGCTGGAGGGTCGCGGCATCCACACGATCGGCGAGCTCCGTCAGACGCCGCTGCCGGTGCTCGAGCGGCTCCTCGGTGCCGCATCCGCGCAGCGTCTCGCGCTGCTCGCGCGCGGCGAGGATGCTCGCGAGGTCGACACCGAGCGTATCGAGAAGAGCATCAGCCACGAAGAGACCTTTCACAAGGATGTCGCGGATCGCGAGTTCCTGCGCGCCGAGCTGCTGCGGCTCGCCGACCGCGTCGCCGTCCGCCTGCGGGCAGCCGCCTGGGAAGCCGCGGGGGTCGCGATCAAGGTGCGCTTCGCGGACTTCACGACCGTGTCGCGCTCGCAGACGCTCGCCGAGCCCACCGCGGTCGGGCAGCGGATCGGCGAGGCCGCGCAGCAGCTCTTCGAGAGCATCGAGCGCCACGATCCCCTCCGTCTCATCGGCGTTCGCGCGGAGCGACTGCGCACCGCGGGTGGCGGGGCCATCGGCCTCTGGGATGACGACGAGGACTGGCGGCGGGTCGAGAGCGCGCTGGACGATGCGCGTGCCCGGTTCGGCACCGCCGCGGTCTCGCGAGCACGTCACCTGGGCCGCGCCGAGCGACCCTTCCAGCCGCGGGGCGACTCGGATTGAGCAGAACGGTCGGAAGAGATCATCTGCCTTAGAGAACCGAGTCCGGCACACCCCACTGGTCGAGTTCGGATTGCAGAGGCACACCCTGGCCGCAGAAGAGAACGACCCAGATCCCGTCTGACTGTTTCAGGACGCAGGCATAACCACCGCCGTCGCTCGCACTCACCAGCACCCGCGCGAAGGGCGACTCCTTCTTCGAGACTTGCATGGTCAGTTCGTCGTGCTCGCTGACCACCTGTGTGTGCACATAGGCCCCGACCGCATCGGTGATCGCGGTGTCCTCATCGACAACCGGCATGGGCGAAGTCGGCGCGGCAGGCTCCGGCGTGCTGCTGGCATTCGCGAGCTGCTCGTTGAGGCTCTCGATCTGCTGATTGCTTGTATCCAGCGACGACTGCAGATCAGCGGCATTCTTCGATTCGCCCGTCCACAGGAAGAAGAACACTCCGGCAGTTACCAGAGCGATGCACAGGAGCAGCCCGAGCGCGAGCACTAGTGCATTCGGCTTCTTGCTCTGCTGCTGACGCACAGAGTGCTCTTGTTCGTTCACTTCGCCCTCCGGGAGAACTGGTTGCGCTGCCGCACCAATATACTCGCTGAGGCGCGTGGTGGCGAGGCACGGCGAGCGGTGTCCGACTCTCGGGCTGCAATGACCCCTGGCGCAGTGACGGGGGATCGCCACATCCCCCGCCGCCATGTACCGTTGAGTCATGCCTAGTCTTGCGAACGACCTCGCGGAGAAGAACGCCAATTTCGGTGTTAAGCGCGCCTACGGCGAACCTGTCGAAATGGACGGTGTGACGTTCACGCCGGTCGCCTTGACGATGTCGGGATTCGGCGGTGGACAGGCCGAAGGTGAGGGCGGCGGTGAGGGCGGTGGGGGCGGCGGCATCGTGATCCCGCTCGGCGTCTATGTGCAGCGCGAGGAGGGGCTGCGCTTCGAGCCGAACGCGGTCACGTTCCTCGCCGTGGCAATCCCTTTCGTGTGCGTCGCCGGTCGTGCGATCGCGCGGATCATCCGTGCCCTCAAGCGCTGACGATCCGGTCGCGCGCGCACTCGACGACGCGGCCGCACGGATCGCCGAAGCGGCCGGCGCCATCGAGAGAAAGAGAGCGGTCGTGCTCATCGACGGCCGCAGCGGCGCAGGCAAGACGAGCCTCGCCGAGCGCGTAGCCGTGCGCTGGCCGTCGGCGCAGCTGGTCGGGCTCGACTCGATTTACCCGGGATGGGACGGGATGGACGCCGGCGTCGCGCTCGCTCGCGACGGGATCCTCGTGCCGCTGCGCGCGGGGATCGCCGGAGCCTGGCGGCGCTGGGACTGGCGACACGATGAGCCCGCCGAGGAGCACGCCGTTGACCCCGGTCGCGGTCTGATCCTGGAGGGCTGCGGCCTCCTGACCCCGCAGACGGCGCTGCTCGCCGATGTGCGCGTATGGATGCAGGTGCCGGATGACGCGCGCAAGGCGCGGGCGCTCGCCCGCGACGGCGATACCTTCCGCCCGCACTGGGACCGGTGGGCAGCGCAGGAGGAGCGCCACATCAACCGGGACGCCCCGCAGCGTCTCGCCGACCTCGTAGTGCGGGTTCCCTGACCCGCAGTCGTTGAGCGCAGCGCCGCAGGCAGGAAACCCGCGGTCGTTGAGCGCAGGCGCGCAGCGCCGGAGACGAGACGGGTGACCGCCGGTCGCGGAGCGAGGACTCGCGCAGCGGGCCTGAGACGAAACGTCGGGGTTTTACTGGAGATCTCGCCGCGTTTCGTCTCCGCGCCTGCGGCGCTGCGCTCAACGATCGGAGAGTTCCTGGTGCGGCGCTGCGCTCAACGACCGCCGCCTGGGTCAGAGATCGCGCTCGGCCGCCTCGACCAGCCCCTCCAGCCGGTAGCCGAGCCAGTCGTAGACGCCGTAACGGGGGTCCTCGGGATCGTGGTCGCCCTCGTCTGTGATCCCCAGGCGCGAGGCGATGACCAGTCGCAGCGCGGCGAGCGTGCGCATCCAGGCGGGCAGGTCGGCATCCGGGATCACCACATCCCGCGGCGCGAGCGGGTCATCGTCGACGGCCAGCGGCTCGAGAAAGCCGCTCAGCGCAGCCAGGACGGTCGCGGCATCCTGCTCGCGCCGGTCCAGCAGCTCCGCGCGCGTGCCCTCGGCGAAGGCCGCAGAAGCCTCCGGGTCGCCGGGATAGGCCTCGGGTGTGAGACGATCGATCGCGGGATCGTCGAGTGGCTGCGACGAGGCGATGATGTCGTAGAACTCCTTGACGAGCTGGGCAAGATGGGCGCCTTCCATCAGCGCCAGCGGCAGCAGGGTGATCGGCTCGGTCATGGCATCGCCTTCCGCACGGTCGCCCACAGCCCGTAGTCGTGCATGGCCCGGGCATGGACCTCCATCGTCTCGCGCGGGCCTGTCGCGACGATCGCATGCCCCTCGTGGTGCACCTGCAGCATGAGGATCCGCGCACGGTCGGGCGGATAGCCGAAATAGGTGCGGAAGACGTGCACAACGTAGCTCATCAGGTTCACGGGGTCGTTCCAGACCACGACCTGCCAGGGTTCGAGGGGTGCTGCGCTCAGGTCGAGCAGCTCCTCCGCATCCGGGATCGCGACGGGCGCGCTCATGCCCACCCCAGCTCGTGCAACTGCTCGTCGTCGAGCCCGAAGAAGTGGGCGATCTCGTGAACGAGCGTGGTGTGGATCTCGTCGCGCAGCGTCTGCTCGTCGTCGCAGGCCGCCAGGTGCGGTTCGCGGTAGACGATGATGCGATCGGGAAGTTCGCCGAGACCGTACTGGCCGCGCTCGGTCAGCGCGAGTCCGTCGTAGAGGCCGAAGAGGTCCAGGCTCCCGTCCTCGGGGCGATCTTCGACGACGAAGACGACGTTGTCGAGCCCGACGACCATCTCGTCGGGCAGCAGGTCGAGTTCATCGATCACGAGTGCCTCGAAGGCGGCGGCGTCCATCTCCATCCTTCTCAGCCTAGGACTCTTCAGTGCAGGAAGAGCAGCAGCACCGCCATCGCGAGAAAGAGCGCGCCGAAGACGGTGTTGAGGATCCGCTGGCCGCGCGGTGTGCGCGTCACTCGCTGGAAGGGCTTGGCAGCGGCTGCGAAGAAGAACCACATCACGATGATGTCGACGACCACGACGGTCACGACGAGGATCAGGTATTGAGGGACCGGCGGTTGATCGAGGCGGATGAACTGCGGGATGAAGGCGAGGAAGAACACGATCGCCTTGGGGTTGAGCATGTTCACCCAGAACCCGCGTCGCACGAGCGACCAGCGGCTCTCGCGCGGGCGGATGGTGACCGCATCGTCCCGATCTGCGTCGCGCGGCCGGCTGAGGATGAGCCGGATGCCGAGGAACGCCAGGTACGCGGCCCCTGCGTACCTGATCCCGTCGAAGAGCAGCGGCGATCGCGCGACCAGGAGCCCTACGCCCATCGCGACGATGACGACGTGGACGACGAGGGCCAGCTGCTGCCCGATCACGCCCCAGGCCGAGCGCTTCCATCCTTCGCGCAGCGCGTTCGACATCGTGTTGATGGCACCGGCACCGGGCGTGAAGCTGATGACGAGGGAGGCCGTCAGCAGCGAGAGCCAGACCGTCCACGTCACCGAGACATTCTACGGCTCGCGGGGGCTGCGCTCGTGACCTGAGAGGCGTCCGCATCGAGCGGTGGTACCTTGGCCACAGCGCAGTGGTGCTGCACCCCTGCCTGCGGGTGTCATACGCACGAGAGAAGGTGCCGGGATGAGTGCACGCACAGCATCGAGCCCTCGCATGCGGGGTGCGCTCGCGGCCCCGATCGCGCTGACGGTGCTGCTGCTTGCCGGATGCGCCACGTCGCACGCGCTGAGCGATCCGCCGCCGGACGGGGTGCCGGCACCGAGCCGCACGGAGGCCTTCGGGGATGCGGACAGCGAGCGCCTCGTCGTTCGTGCCGGGGATGCCGAGCTATGGCTCGCGCCGCTGACGGTGTCGCTGAACGACCCGATCCGCGCCGACGACTATCCCGCCGTCGGTGCCGACGATCTCTACGTCTTCGTCCGGCCGATCGGCTGGCCGCTGTACGCTCAGCAGTTCACCGGTACGCCGTACGAATGCGGTGAGCGCGAGTACCCGCCTGAGGTCGAGGAGCTGGGCGGCGGATGGTGGCGAGTCAGCCCGGTCGGACCCGCTACCCGCTACATGCTGAGCCTCTCGGCCGGTAGCGGGCCGGGCACGCCGCCCTGGGGTGAGATGGGCGGTGCCGCGGCGCTGCTCAACGTCGAGACCTCGGTCGACCGTCCGGCACCCGCACCGTGGGCCTTCGTCGAGTTCCAGGTTCTGGATAGCGAGGAGTCCACCCTCGTCTTCGACCTCTCTCACCTGACGGCCACGCCCGGCGAGGTCTCCGCTTCGATCACGATGACGGGCGCGGGTGCGCCGCTGCACCTTGATCTCACACGCTATGTGCTGCCGTGTCCCTCCGGGGGCTCTGTGACCTTCCTCGATCGGGTGAGTCCCGACGTGGTTTCAGCCCTCGGCGAGGGGGAGTGGAGGTACGAGGTGACGCTCGTGATGGACGGCACCACCTACCGCGCGAGTGCGATGAGCGGGGACCGGATCTCCCCGGTTGCGCTGGAGTTCAGCCCGGCGCTGCCCTGATCCGCAGCATCCGGCCCCGGCACCTGCGCGCCCTCACCTGGTCACGCGACGCTCTGGTACGCCGACCGCGGGAGCTCCACCACGATCTCGGCGACCCCGCACACAGGGCACTGCCAGCCCCGTTCGTGATCGCGCATCGCCACCTGACAGCTGGGGCACCGGAGGTGCATCGTGTCGTCCATACCCGCACGCTACCCGCTGCCCGGCCCGCGGCCCAGGGGGTTGTGGAACGGCCCGGGATATGCATTCGGGGTGCGCCCGCGGTGAGGGGCGCGAGATGCTGCGGATCAGGCAGGATGGAAGCATCCCGAACTCGAACGGAGGTGAGCCATGACCGGACCGCGCCGCGCGCTCGTCGTGATCGACGTGCAGCAGGAGTATTTTGATGGGCCATTGGCGATCCAGTACCCGCCGAGGGATGAGGTGCTGGCGAACATTCTGCACGCGATCGGCCGAGCTGCTGCCGCAGGCATCCCCGTCGCGCTGGTGCAGCACGAGAGCCCCGTCGGTTCTCCTGTTTTTGCCGTGGGTTCGGCGGGGTGGGAGCTGCATCCCGAGATCGCAGCCCAGGGCGACCTGCCGCGCTTCGTGAAGAACCGGGCGAGCGTGTTCACGAATGCTGCGCTGGCGGACTGGCTCGAGCGGGAGGGCATCGACACGGTGACGCTCACGGGGTTCATGACGAACAACTGCGTGCTGGCGACCGCGGCAGACGCCGAGACGCGCGGAGTCGCGGTCGAGGTGCTCCGGGATGCGACCGGGGCGATCCCGCTCTCGAACGCGGCGGGGACTGTGTCGGCACGGGATCTCCACGAGACGCTGATGGCGCTGCTGCACTCGAACTGGGCGCGGGTGACGACGACCTCGGTCTGGGGTGATGCGGTGCGGGATGCGGTGGCCCTCTCGAAGGGAAACCTGATCGACTCGGCGAGAGGCGCTCAGCGGTAGCGCACGGAGCCACGCCGCGTGTCCGAGGCGGCAGCTATGCTGACCGCTATGAATGTCATCCTGATCCCCGGACTCTGGCTCGATGAACACGTGTGGGACGACGTCGCCCGCGCCCTGACCGTGCGCGGTGCCAGCGTGACAGCGTTGACGCCGGTGGGGCAGGGGGATGGCCGTTCTGACGCCACCCTCGACGACCAGGTTGCGGCCGTCATTGCCGCGATCGACGCGTACGCCGAGGCGCCCATCGTCGTCGGCCACTCCGCAGCGGCAACCCTCGCCTGGCTCGCCGGCGACGCGCGTCCGGTCGCTCGGGTCGTGATGATCGGGGGATTCCCCACCACCGACGGCGAAGCCTATGCCGCGTTCTTCCCCGTTGCGGACGGCGTCATGCCGTTCCCGGGCTGGGAGCCCTTCGAGGGGGCGGACACCGCCGATCTTGACGAGGGCGCACGCGAGAGGCTCGCGGCGGGGATGCATCCCGTGCCCGAGGGCGTGGCGAACGGGACCGTGCACTACCGCAATCCGGCGCGTTCTGAGGTTCCGGTCACCGTCGTGTGCCCAGAGTTCTCACCCGAGGACGTGCGCGGCTGGCTGGGGGATATCCCCGAACTCGCTGCGGTGAAGCACCTCGACCTGGTCGACATCGACTCCGGGCACTGGCCCATGGTGACCCGGCCCGAGGCGCTGGCCGAGCTGATCCTGGGGTCGGCAGAAGCGGCGTAGTCAACGTGCGCGAGACTGCCACGTTGACATATCAGTGCCCACCGGCTCTCTGCGACAACGGTGGTGATGTCCGAATCCCGACCAGAGCTAGTCGCTCTGATGGAACGGGTGATCGTTTCGTCATGCGCGGGTGTTCGGCGCTGCACGCCTGCGACCCTCGTTCGCTCGGAGTCGGAACGCAGGCGTTCCGCTCCTCACTCTCTTCGGGTGAGTAACGGGACTTGAACCCGCGACCCCCTGGACCACAACCAGGTGCTCTACCGACTGAGCTATACCCACCATGTGCCTGCGTGCAGGCAACCAGACGATTCTATTACACCGGGGATGTGAAATCCGACACCGCGGACTCGGCGAGACCGCGGGCCTCGACGCTCGTCGGGCCGGGCTCGGGGACGAACACGGCCGCGCGATAGTAGGCCAGTTCGCGGATCGACTCGCGGATGTCGGCGAGCGCGCGGTGGCCGCCGTCCTTCGCCGGTGCTTGGAAGAACACGCGCGGATACCAGCGGCGTGAGAGCTCCTTGATGCTCGAGACATCGACGTTGCGGTAGTGCAGCCAGCCATCGAGGTCCGGCATGTACTTGGCCAGGAACATCCGGTCGGTGCCGATCGTGTTGCCGGCGAGGGGTGCTTTCCCCTCCTGCGGGACGAAGCGCTTGATGTAGGCCAGCGCCTGAGCTTGGGCCTCGGCGATCGGAATGCCTGTGGGCAGCTCATCGAGCAGGCCCGAGGTGCGGTGCATCTCGGTGACGAACTCGTTCATGTGCGCCATCGCCGCCTCACTCGGGCGTATGACGATCTGGAACCCCTCGTCGACCGCGCGCAATTCGAAGTCGGTGATGACGATGGCGATCTCGATGAGCTCGTCCACCGCGAGATCGAGACCGGTCATCTCGCAGTCGATCCAGACGAGCCGATCGTTCTCGGAGGCGGAGGTCATGCCTCGATCCTATCGATCGCCCCAGACGCCGCCCGCGTCCCCCAGGCACGATTCGAACGTGCGACCGGCGACTTAGAAGGTCGATGCTCTTCCGCTGAGCTACTGGGGGCCTTATCTAGACTATCGAGACTCGGTGTGAGGTTCACGGACAGACCGCACCCGTGACCGTCGCCACTCACGCGAGTAGTCGGCTCTGCGTTGACGTCAGAGAGAGCAATCACACTCGTACCGGCCTTTGGCACCACCGCCATGCGGAATACGCCGGTTCGGATCCGGTACCGTCTTGGTTCCCACAGACTCTCCGATAGCGTGCCGGTGCTTCCGGTGATTGCCGCGTCGAGCAGTTCGTCGGCGATGGCAGTTGGCGCAGACAACCTCGCATTTCGCAATCTCGCGCTCGATGCTCTGCCATGATCGTGTCGATGCGGTCACCGCGCGCGAGACCTCGAAATGTTTCTCATGTTCCGGAAGATGATCGAAATCAAGCACGATCAGGTCTTGCTCACCGCAGTCAACGCAGGGGTGGACCGCGAGATAGGACATCATCCTGTCGAAGTTCTGCGCTCGGTGAAGCTCCTGCATCTGCTTCAGGCGTAGGCCTTTGCTGGGCATCCCTGCTCCTCGTGCTCGACTTACCATGCCGGCGTGGCTGGATAGACATGGGTTTCGATCGATTTCCTCCGGGTCGCGGGCGGCGACCCCGTGACCTGAACATATAGCTGTCCTCGGACATCCGATGCCGGAGGACAGCCTAGGGAGAGCAGACCGAGAGGACTGACGTGAGTCGATATCCAGGCATTGCACCTTCGGGCACCTCCCTAGCGCTCCTTGGTCGGCGCTCCGCCTGTTCCGATCCGTCCGGAGCGGAAGTAGAGTAGGCACCACTACCCGTGTCATCCGCGTGACCTCCGGGTTCCGGTCGAGATTGCCAGGAGCCACGAATGACCGAGCAGCAGCCCGATTCGGCCGCAGCCGAGACGACTCCGCCCGAGCGTCGGGTGTCCCGCGGGATCGTGCTCGACTGGATCTTCTTCGTCTTCGCCGGGCTCGCATCCATCTGGCTGGCGGTGCTCACCTTCCGCGAGACCTTTGATGCGGGCTGGTGGGGGATCCTCCTTCTCATCCTGTTCTGGGGATTACTCGCCTACCTCGTGCTGCCGCGGCTGCACCGAATCCTCACCGCGGTCTACGTCCCCGACTACTTCATCGGCCGCACACGCACGAGCGACGGACTGCTGGGCGATCCCGTCAACCTCGCTCTCATGGGCAGCGGCGAGCAGATCATTCAAGCGATGAAGGACGCCGGGTGGACGCAAGCCGACCCGGTCACCGCGGCGTCGAGCTGGCGGATCATCACGTCCACGCTGCGCAGGCAGAGCTATCCCGAGGCACCCGTCAGCCCGCTGTTCCTCTTTGGCCACCAGCAGGCCTTCGCCTTTCAGCAGGAGGTCGACGGCAATCCCAAGCAGCGTCACCACATCAGGTTCTGGCAGTGTCCCGAGGGATGGCTGCTGCCCGGCGGACGACGCGTCGATTGGCTGGCCGCAGGCACCTTCGACACGGCGGTCGGCCTGTCGTTCTTCACTCTGCAGGTGACGCATCGCATCGACGCGGACACCGATATCGAGCGCGACTACGTCATCCAGACTCTGCTCGATCACGTGCCGGTTGCGACGGTCGAGGTGATCGAAGACTTCTCCACCGGTTATCACTCGCGCAACGGCGGGGGCGATTCGATCCGCACCGATGGCGATCTGCCGATCGTGGATGTTCGCGAGCCCACACAGCGATCGGCCGCGCGCGCCCGCGTGCGCGCGGCGCATCACGCAAAGTCCGATGCCAAGCCCGAGAAGCGCCCGGCTTTCGAACCGACCTCGGCGCTGCTTCGTCCGACCGACTACGACCCCGAGATGCCGCGTCCTACGACGATCGTCGTAGGAGCGCTACTGATGCTGCTGCGAGCGCTCACCGGCATCCTGATCCTTCTGGGGCTCGCTCGCGGCTGGGACGGACTGCTGGCGGGAACGAACTCTTTCCTCGAACTGCTCGATTTCGGGTTCAAGGGGTCGGATGCCCTACGAGTCGCGGTGATCGTGGTCGGCCTTCTCGTGATTCTGTTGCAGATCGTGCTCGCGGTGCTTGTCTTCGCGGGGCGCAACTGGGCGCGGGTGCTCGTCATGGTCGTCGCGGTCGTCGACATCACGGCGACATTCGTCGCGTGGGTAGCAGGCAACCAGGAGATCACTCTTACGAACTCGTTCTTCTCAGTCGCGATCGACATCCTCGTTCTGCTCGCCCTCTCGAGTCGCAGAGCGGCATCCTACGCGCGCAGAAACGAGCAGCACGCAGCCTGAGGCGGGATCTACGAGGCGGCGCGCCGCCCTGTGCGTGCGCCTCACCACACTGCGGCGATCGCCTCTGCGACGCGCGCCGCCTGGGCGAGGCCAGCCTGTGCGGCCGCGGCGCGTGCCGACGGGTTCAGAACATCGGAGCCCATCGCCGCCTGCGCCTCGTCATCCGGCGAGACGACGCAGCCGGGCACGCCCAGAGCTTCCTGTTCGCGCTGTGGTGCGGACGAGCGCTTCGCGCCACGGCGCAGGGGAGCGATCACCACGATGCGCTTCGTTTCGCCGGCCACGGCGACATTCGCCGGCGACGGGATGCCGCCGTCCATGTACCGCTGACCGTCGATGGTGACGACCGGCCAGACGCCGGGTACGGCACAGCTGGCTTCGACCGCGTCGATGAGGCTCGCGGGGCCGCCTGCCTCGAACACGACCCGCCGTCCGGCGTCGACATCGATGGCCACGATGCGCAGATCGCGACTCGGATCCCACTCGGCCCCGTTCAGGCGCTGTTCGATGACCGCGCGGCGCGCGGCGGCGTGCTCGGTTCCCCGGGTCGCGGCGAGTCTCCGATGGATCGCAGAGCCTTCGACTCGTCACGCCGGATCAGCAGCGGCAGCGCGATCCGCGCGACGCCCATCCGTCCGAGCGAGCCGGGGATCTCGGCCACGATTCCGTGCACCTGACGCTCGTACAGCTCTTCCAGGCTCATCGGGCCGGTGAGCTGTGCGGTCACCGCCGACCCCGCCGAGGTCCCGACGAGCCGGTCGGCACCGCGCAGGTCGATCCCGGCGCGCTCCACGCCCAGAAGCAGCCCGGTCGCCCAGGCGATCCCGGTCACGCCGCCACCGCCGATCACCAGGGTGCTGTGCGCCGCGCTGGTCATCCGTCTTCGTTCGCTCGCGCCGAGGCCATGGAACGAAGATACTCCTCGCCCCTCAGAGGGCGATGCCTCAGGAGTCGCCGGCGTCATCTCGTCGTCGTGCGGTGTCTCTATCCCGTCGGGGTACTCGTGCTCGCTCAGCCATCGCGCAGGGCCGCAACCGCGTCGTCGGGATTCCAGAACTCGCCGATCAGGCGAAAGGTTCCGCTCGTCAGGTGCAGGCGCTCGGCGCGATAGCGCACCCCGAGCGGGTGCTCGGCGACGCGCAGATGACCGAGGATTCGTGATCCGGTGCCCTGCACGCGCCAGAGGTCGTCCGCAGCGCGGACGAGTCGTTCGCGCGCGGGCGAGAGCGCCGGTGCGGCGAGCCGGAGTCCCGTGGTGTGCTGCTGGATGGTGGTCATGATCGCTCCCTTCTGATTCGAACATATGATCGACCACCGACATTCGCGCCGTGCGCTCGAGAAGGGCGTAGCGTGGAGGCAGACACAGAGCAGGAGAGAAAGATGGCGATGACGACGTTCGTACTGGCCGGCGGATGCTTCTGGTGCCTGGATGCGGCGTACCGGTCCCTGCGAGGGGTTTCCTCGGTGGTTTCGGGATATATCGGCGGCACGGTGCCGCATCCCAGTTATGAACAGGTCTGCACGGGTACGACCGGCCACGCCGAGGCCATCGCCGTCTCCTTCGACCCGGCGGTGATCCCGTCGAAGATCATCCTCGAC
The DNA here is from genome assembly GCA_964533745.1 of uncultured Microbacterium sp. Lineage (GTDB taxonomy): Bacteria > Actinomycetota > Actinomycetes > Actinomycetales > Microbacteriaceae > Microbacterium. The sequence continues at coordinate 30,154 of CAZHML010000011.1, read as the reverse complement.
GCCTTCTTCACGATGCACGACCCGCGGCAGCTGAACCGGCAGGGCGACGATATCGGCACGCAGTACCGCAGCGCGATGTTCCCGGCGGATGAGGATCAGCGCGCTCTGTTCGAGGACGCGTTGCAGCGCGCCGAGGATGTCTGGGACGGTGCTCCGGTCACCACGATCGAGCCATGGACGGAGTTCTACCCGGCTGAGGAGTATCACCAGGACTTCTTCGCGAAGAATCCGGGTCAGGGCTACTGTCTCGCTGTTGCCGTGCCCAAGGTCAACAAGGTGCGGGCGCGGTTCGCCGAGTACGTCGCGGTGCCCTGAGCACGACTCGCTCTGCACAGATCGACGGATGCCAGGAGTTGTTCTTCCCGACCTGCTGCGCCCCCACGGCCGCTCGTCATCCGGTCACACTTGCACCAATCGCCGGCGTCCCGCTGGCACGGAGCAAGGAGCATCTCATGGCAGACATCGTCACCATCACCGGAAACGTCGGCAACGACCCGCATCACCTCGTCACGCCGAACGGCGTGAGCATCACGCGGTTCACCGTCGCGAGCACGCACCGCAGGTTCGACAAGGCCACCGGCACCTGGACCGACAAAGACACGAACTGATTCACGGTCACTTAGAATGCTTTCAACCCTCTTGAAATGTGGCCCACCATGAACGAATCCGTTAGAAACGCAGCGATCTATTGCCGCATCAGTCGAGACGCCGAAGGCGAGGGCCTTGGTGTTGCGCGTCAAGAGCAAGCCTGTCGAGAACTGGCTGACCGGCTCGGTCTTCCCATCGAGGCTGTCTACACGGATAACGACATTGGGGCGTCGGAGAAGACCAACTCAAAGAAGCAGCGCACAGAATGGCAGAGCCTCGTCAAAGCCGTGGAAGCGGGCCGTTACACCCACGTCATCAGTTACAGCAACAGCCGTCTGACTAGAAGAATGCGCGAGCTGGAGGACATTATCACCCTCCATGACCGAACCGGCGTGCTGTTCCTCACGGTCGTATCTGGCAACGATGACCTCTCCACCGCAGACGGCAGGATGGTTGCACGCATCAAGGCTTCGGTGGACGCCGCTGAAGCCGACCGCATCTCAGAGCGCACCAAGGCAGCCCACAGACAGAAGGCTTTGAAGGGTCTCCCCAAGATCGCTGGGAACCGCCCTTTTGGCTACACCCGTGACGGAAACAGTCTTATGCCCGACGAGGCCAAGGCGATCCGCGAGGCCGTTGAGTTCATCCTCGGTGGGGGCACTATCACCCAAGTCAGGCGTCAATGGGAACAAGCGGGCTTTCAGCCGACTGGCGGGGGAAAGCTGGCTCACAGTTCGCTAAAGCGGAGTCTGCTCGGCTGGAGAGTCGCTGGCGTCCGAACCTATCGAGGCGAGCCAGTCCTAGACGAGAACGGTGAGTATGTGCGAGGAACTTGGCCTGCCATCATCACCCTCGAAGAGAGAGCCAAAGCCCTAAGTCTCATCTCGGGCCGTCACCGTGAGCGCAAGCGCCAAGGCAAGTGGCTCCTGAGCGGCCTTCTTCGCTGTGGCAAGTGCGGCGGCCGATTGTATGGCCGCTTCAACGCCGATCCATCTAAGGACGTCTACGCCTGTGGTGGGGGTGACAGTCACCTAGCCATCACATCGCAGAAGCTGGAGTCCTACGTTGAGATGGAAGTCCTCACCTACGTCTTGAATCGCGCCATCTATGGTTTCCAGCCGGAAGAGGACGAAGAACCCACTCCGCAAGAGTGGTCTGGAGAAGAGCGCCTCAAGAACATCAACGTTCAGATCGAAACGCTGATGGACGCATTCAACGGTGAGCGGCTGTCGGGCGATGTTGTCTTCCCGCAGGTGGACAAGCTAGATCAGGAACGCCGAACCCTGCGCTTGGAGCGCGACCTCTTCTACGCGAACCTCTTGAAAGCGCCCAAGCCAATCTCCAGTGGTGAGGAAGTTCTCGATCTACTCAAGGACACCGCCACACGAAGCTTTGAGGAACGCCAACTTCTCTTGAGTCAAGAGCTGGATCAGGTCGTCATCCTTGCCGGAAAGCGGGGAGGCGGAAGCCACAAGGATGAGACCTACTATGGCCGCATCAAGATCGGTTGGAAGCAGCCGCACCCTGAGTTCGGAACGCCCAATCCAGAAGGTGCCCCGTCACGCGAAGACCCATCGGTCGTCATCAATCGCGTCACGAGAAGGCTCCAACGCGAGCAGGAGGCGGCAGCAGAGAATCGTTAGGCGTCAGTCTCAGCGACCTTCTCCCTCTTGACGCATCGACCGTCATGCTCATGATCGTGGGCCTCCGATCGACGCTGAGATATGTGTCGCACATAGGGGCGCTAGCGATATTGCTTGTTGACGGTGAGGTGTCGCCTTCATGCTCACTCCCGCTGTGCTCCACAGCGGGAGTGAGTTCTGTATCGCGTCAGTCCTTGCTTATGTCGTAGCTCGTCGAAGTCAGCTCGGCCACACTGACGTTGAGAGCACTAGCAAGCTGAACGTCCGTGACTCCCAGCTTCTGCGATAGCTCCGAGCCAGTGCCCTTGAAGCCCTCAGCCGCCGACAGATCAAGACCCTTTTGGCGAAGACCGTGTGACTCACCGAAGTAGCGGTAGCCGACCTCCGAGCCATTCAAGCTCCTGATGACAGCGACTCGCTCGCTTGCCTTGCGTGGTCGACTCTTTGGCTTGTAGCTCCGGCGTTCTGGCTTCGACGCCCAGTTCTTGTCGCCGTGTCGGTAGCCGCAATGGACACACGTCCACGTCGCCCCACGGGCGCGCGCCTGATCGACTGTGATCGTGTGAACAACGAATATGCCGAGGTCTCTAGCCCCCGCTTCGGTTGACTCGTAGCCGCAGCCCGAGCATCGACCCACGACGAGAACCTCTCTCTCACTTGTTTCCATCTTCTTTCTCCTTGTTAGCCGTCCAAGTTCTCTTGACGTTCTCGGGGATAACGCCCCTGAAGAGCTGCTCAAGCGTCAGCTCGTCGCTCGATTCATCGACGCGAATAGGTGTCGGTGCGCGCCGCCTCAGAAGGAAGCCGAGACCCAGCAACGCGAGCGCCCCGAGAAGTAGCCGTTTCATCGTGCCTGGCTCCTTGCTTTGACCCAGTTCAAAGTCGAACGACCATCGCGCCCCGTCAGCGGCATGAACTTGAGACGCTTCGACTCGACCAATCCGAAGTCATGAACCTTGTCGGCACGTTCGATGGCGGTCTTGATCTGTTGGGCCTTCTCGCTCCCGACGAAGTAGAGAACCTGCTTGTAGGTCACACCCTTGCTGAACTCGTAGGCATACGTCCGCAAGATGCGCTCTAGATCGGCCTTCGGCTTGAGGCTTATCTCAACCTCAACGAACAGGCTTGTTGGCGTTGCGGTCTTGCGTTGCGCTTCGAGGTTGAGCACTAGATCGGGGTCGTGATTGTCCTTCGTCCGAGCGTTCGCCGTGCTGGGCCAGCCAAGACTCCACAGCGCCGGATAGAAGTCCAGAACCTCGCTCCAAGGTGCTTTCTCCGAGGTCGCTAGATTGCTCGCCTCTCGCAAAGCGAAGCTCTGCCGCCATCCAGCAAAGCTGCCGTCACCCAGTTCAGCCGCCTTGTCCGCGTCGAGGTCGGTTTGAATCTCGCCACGGTATCGCTCGATCGTGCGCTCGCTGATGAGCTGATCGAGAGACAGCGGATCGAGACCGAGATGACGCTTGAAGTAGCCACTGGGACTCATGAACTGTGCTGCGACCTGAGAGGTTGCCAGTCGATGCGGCACGTTCAACGCGGATATGCCCGACGCGCCCTTGCCGTCAGCATCCCCATCACCCAGCAAGTAGCCGAACGCTTGCGCCGTAGCGATGCCCTCTCTAGTCACGCCGTAGAAGAGCGGGTAGCTCTTCATGCTTGCGGCCTCTACCAGCCCCAGTCTCTCCAGCTTGTCCAGCCTGTTCGTGATGGTGCTGATAGCCGTGAGCTGTCCACCCTTCGTGCGTGGACCAGCGCCAGCTATCTGAAGCAATGACAGGCTCTCTGCCGTAGCGACGCGGAACTTGCCGAGAAACGCGAGCAACAGGGCGTCCTTCTCGGTCGCGCGCGCTCGACTCGTGCCAACATGACGTGGCTTCTTCCGCTCGATTTTGTCAACATTGTTGACACGCGGCGCGTCTACTGTCGTGAGTTGCGCGGTGGCTTCGTCGTCGTCCGAGAGAAGATCAGTCAACACGTCACCAGCATCAGCAACGGGCGGCATTTCGGCCTCTACGGGCTTCTGCGACTCGGCGTGAGTCGCCATCAAGCGGTCAAGCTCGTCCTCTTCTGCCTCTTGCTTCAGTGACTTGGCGAGCTTCAGTTGAGAGAAGTCAGACATGGGGTTCTCCTAGTGGTTCAGTGTCTAGAAGCAATATCGACATGAGCACGAGTGCCGAACGCGATGCGCGACGCAGTTAGGAACACGGTGCGCGACTCTAGATAGCTGCCTTATCGCGTTCGGCGTGGATTCTCGTTGGAACCATTGACTTGTCGAAAGCAATGAGGGGGCGCCATAACGTCGCTCTCCTGCCGGACTTTCAGAACGATTCAGAAGCCGCTTCGCTCTCTGAAAACTCCCGACTCTAGAAACCATCGAGGACTCCTGGCCCTGCCACCAAGGAAGACTTCTAGAAACCGTCGAAGGGACTCCCTCACGTCGTGACCAAAGAAGAACTATGTGACGCACATAAGGGCGCTCACGGTTCATCACCGTTGAGGAACTCCGCCTGCGATAAGGTCATCGCTGTTGAACAAGACCGCGCACATCTTGGGGAAGATATACGAAGTGTCCCGAAGCCCAGCGGTGGGCTTCACCGACCGTTCTGAGGCAAGTGGGCGTGCCTACTGAAAACTACTGTCCCTAAGTAGGAGGGATGGCGAGCGCTCACCGCTCGCTGGAGCCACGTCAGTGGCTCTTTTCTTTTTCAAGGTGGCAGTAGGTCTAACTCGTGGTGACTGCGCTTCGCGGTGAACACCGTCTACTCGCAGTTCGATATTCCTCTTCACGGTGAACACCGTCAAAGAGGAGACGAAACCATGTCTAGTTGCAATGTCCAGAACTGCCCACGTCCAGTCCACGGTCAAGGCTATTGCTCGCGTCACTACCACTGGGCCAGAGAGAACGGCCTTCTTGGTGTGCTTCGAGAGGCAACGTGCGTGGTCGCTGGATGCTCATTCAAAGTGTGCTTGCCAAGTGAAACTCTGTGTTCCAAGCATCTCAATCAAGCCAAGGGTTATCGGCTTACGGACGATCAGTTCGGTTCTCTAGTCAACATTCTGGAGGCGAACTGTTGGCTCTGTGGAAGCTTAGGAACCTCAGTTGACCACGATCATGAGTGCGGTGGCCGCCATGCTCGATCCTCGGGTGGATGCTCGCGGTGCGTGCGAGGGTGGTTGTGCGGAACTTGCAACTGGCTTCTCGGCACTGTGAAAGAGTCCATCGACAAGTTGGAGAGGCTTCGCTATACCGGCTCCAGAGAACGTCACGTCTACGAGCGTGCGATTCACTACCTCGAAGCCGGGAGTGGAGAGGGCCGCTTCGAGAGGTTGGTTGAGGCTGGCTTCTTCGGGTCGAGAGAAGGTCTTCGAGTTTCAGAAGGAGACTGACCATGAGCACCGAAGATACTCAGGGGTCGACAAACGATGAAGAGGTCGAAGAGACTACGCCAGCCGAGAATCAGGCACCTAAGCCCATCGTTTCGCCGTCAACTCGTGAGGATGACGTTTGGCTCGACTTCTTCAAGAAGTATCGCTATTGACGTGGCTCTAGTCTCTCTTCGCTCTCAACTCTTCGATGAACGCTCGAAGCTGTAGCGCCAGCTCCGGCTCATGGTTGCGTAGAGCCTCATGCCCGGCCAGATCATCGAGGACGTGAGCAATTGCGATCAGGTCGCCGTCGCGGTCGGGGTGCTCCCAGTCGCCTAGCCAATCGTCAGAGGCAGAACCCAGCGACCATCGCAGGCTCTCTAGACGTGCTCGCAGTTCCTCGTTTGAGGCGATGATCTTGAGGGCTTCCAATGGCGCGTTCTCTGCGGTCAAGAGGCCTTGCAGGAAGCTCGACCAGTTCATGTCTACAGCGATCCGTGTCAGTGCGATCACGTCGTCTGAGGCGAGTTGTTCGATGGCACTCGCAAGCTGTGCCTCCCACTCGTCAGCGTCATTGAGTGCGCCGATGAACCTTATGAAGTGCGGGAAGCGCGGGTCAACAGCCATGAGTCAGTCCTTCTTGTCGTTGGTCGCGGCCGATCGTATTGACGACCAGTGACCTCGATGAGAGAAGTTGGTGTCACACGAACTCGACGTCAGTCGAAGTCATGGAGCGCCTCTCTAACCCAGTGAGGCGTCATCGTGTTCCCCTCGACGGCTTCCACGAACTCAGCCCAACCCTGATCGTGGAAAGCCCGCCGCCCCTTGGTCGCCTGTTCCCAAACCTCTGTCATCTCCAAGGGGTCGTTCAGCCCCCGAATCGCTTGGGTTAGGACAGCGATCTGCGCTACGTCCAGAATCATCCCCTGGTGCTCGAAGCCTGGCAAAGCCCAAAGAAGGTTCTCGGGAGAGGACTCCTGGGCGAGATCGCTGGGTCGTAGCTCACTTGGGGGAAAGTCGTCCTCAGCAAGTTCTTCGAGCGTCATTGGTATTTGCACATCTAGGGCTTCGTAGGTCGCCCTGGCGATGATCGCCACATCGGGTCGCTCCGCCGCGAGCTTGGGGTGATTGACGACTTTCTTGAGAATCCAGCGCGCCGAAGCGTATTCGTCCTCGTCATCATCTAGCGAAGCTGCTTGAAAGAGCCACTCGGCCTCAGCCAGTCGAACGAGCAGCTCGATGGGTGGGTCGATGGGAGTTCTCACCCAAGGTCCTGACGAAACGCGCACGTAACGCTCACGGATCAGAACTAGAGCCATCCACCCTGACGGAGCCAGTCTTCGCTCTGCGCTCTTGAGACCCGCTTCGATCAAGTCAACCCTTGAGGTTTGGGCCAGTGATGACCAAAGCCGCACTCGCTGTCTTCGCGCGGCATACACCTTTGCCTTTGCGTCGAGGAACTCTTGCTCAGCGTTGATCCAATCGTTCTCGATGTTGAAGGCGTAGTCGTCAAGAGGCGTGGCTCCCGCCTCTTTCCAAAATCTGGAAAGGCTCATGGATGGGACGCTAACGGCGGCTCTGGGGCCACACGAAGGTAGATGACCAACCCCAAACGAACTCGGACGCTATTTGGTGCCTGAAGAGGCGTCGCTGATAGTCCATTGCGAATCATCTACCACGACCACGGAGCATCATCATGGACGACCTCACGCCGCTACTTCCCATACTCGTTGCGGCCACCAAGCATCGCGGGCCGGGTCGTCGCGAGCTGGCGCGCGTGTTTCTGGCTCTCGCGTCGAAGCTGAAAGATACGCCCGATCAACTGCGCTGGTGGAGTGATGAGCACTCTGGCTTGTGGATTCAGGAGAAGGACGCCCAGCGAGCGGTCGCTCTCGTGCTCGATAGCTATGACACGCGGGGGAGGACTGAGCGATGAAGCCAACGAGAGACCTCGCCGTGTTGTCCACAGACGAAGTTTCACGGCGGGGATGGCAGCGCGAGGCGAGCCAATCGCGCGTCGCGCCCGTGCTGAGTGAAGAGTCGACCAATGCCGGCGGTCATCCCAGAAAGGTGCTCTCGGTCGTTGATCGTCGGTTCCTTCTGAACGAGCTGAAGGCCGGAACGGAGCAGCGCTTGATCGCATTGGGACTGGCGCAGCGTCGGTTCGCCAGACTCTCTCGCGCTGAGAAGAGCGACCCCGTTCGTGTGCGTGAGTCGCAGGTGAGCGAGTCGTGGCTGAGCAAATACATTGCGCGCTTGGAGCAGTGATGGTTGGCGCTCGATGGAGCTTCACTCCCGTGGAGCGCATCGCGCTTTACGAGTTGTCGAGAGCGAGCGAATCGGTGATCGAAGTTCTAGATGAAGACGAGTTCGTGGTCTACGACTATCTGATTCATCTTGGGCCGTATCACGCGATCAGCGAGTCCTTGCCAGGGCAAGCAGACCCCCATGATGTGCCTCTAGCGGTCTGGGTGATCGAAGCGGCGGAACTGGACGACTCGAAAGCCTTCCGGGGAGACTGGCGACGACTGACCGCTTGCAAAGAGTGTCGGCGGTTGTTGAGGCGCGGTGAGCGGCTACTGAGCATCCTGAGCCAAGTCTCGGGCCTTCCGAAACAGGTGATCCGTGATCGTGTTGAAGACAACTACCTCGAGGCGCTGATGCTGCTGTTCGCAGTAGAGCCGAGGGGTGATGGGTGGGCGGGCGCTTGAAGCCGAAGCGGTTAGAGACGTCTCCGAACCGAAACAAGGAGACACCCATGACCACCAAGAACCGTATCGACGCATACACGACCCCCGCTGATCCGAAGCTCTCTGCTTTGGTGCTCGAAGCGTTGAGCGCCTACCACGAGTGGATCGAGTCTGAGGATGAACTGGAGGCGGAGCTGATCGGCACGGCCCACCCCTACGAGGTCACGCCAGAGTTCAAGAACGCGATTGCCCAAGGCGTGTCGAGCTTGTCTGACTGGCTAGGTGACCGGGTAGCGGTCACGTCACGAGTGGGCGCGTTGACCATCGAGTGACGTTGGGCGCAGATCTGACACGATCACTATCTGGGGGTCGGGGCGTGTGACGCTCTGGCCCCTTGGTCGTTCGGCGAGCTTCTAGGCGTGGTCTAGGTCTCGAAGATTCTCCAGAGGTCACGGGTGCGTGTTTCCTATTCTTCGCTTTAGGCACGGTCGCGACCGAGCGCGCAACTGGAGCCAGATCCATGCTCGCCACCGTCGATAGACGGTGCTAAAACTCGTGCCGCAACTCTGTCGCCAATAGTCATGCCGATATTCCTCTCGAACCACGACGAGGGAGCAACCATGACGAAGTATGGGTATGGACGAGTAAGCACTACAGATCAGACGACAGAGACCCAGCGCCAAGCTCTGATCCGTTCGGGTGTCGAGCCAGAGAACATCTTCACCGAGAAGACGTCTGGGGTGAAGCGTCGTCCCGAGCTGGAGAAGCTATTGCTCTGGCTCCAGCCAGGGGATGAGTTGTTGGTCACGAAGTTGGATCGACTGGGACGAAACCTTCGAGACCTCCAGAACATCGCGTCTCAGCTTGAAGCCAAGGAGGTTTCGCTGAACATCGGGGGCACGGTCTACAACCCCAAAGATCCTTTCAGCCGGGTCTTCTTCTCGATCATGGCCGCGTTCGCGGAGTTCGAGCGAGACCTAATCGCACAGCGAACGACTGAACGGCTCGACTCGATCAAGGCCTCTGGCGGCAAGCTTGGTCGGCCATCAATCGTGAGCGCCGAGCTGGAGGCGATCATCGTCTCGATGGTTGAGAGAGGGTTCAGCAAGGCTGAGATTGTCCAGGCCACGAGTCTGAGCCGAACAACGATCTATCGCGTCTTGAGCAACCGTGAGACTTCCGAAGAGGTCAAGAACGATCCACTCATCCAGCGCAAGGTTCACCAAGAGAAGGTGACGGCACGCAAGCGTCGAGAGAAGGAGCTTGCCAAGTTCACGGCACAGGCGAGGGCGCTTAGGGACAGTGGTTCGGGCGTCGATAGTTCTATTAGCCAGACCCAAGGAGAGACACCATGACTACTGCATTTCACATTGACCCGAACACCGGAGACCCGCGCTCGTGCTCGAAGCCGCGCGCCTGTGGCTGGGGCGATCACTACGCCACCGCTGATGAGGCACGCGCTGTCTATGAGGAGATGATGAGCGACTTCCAGGTGATGCGCTTACGCAAGGAGCGGAGGCAATACGCGAGTGCCGACGAAGCGAAGAACGTCTACTGGTCTCTTCGCAAAGCTGCTGAGCAGGCTGGCAAGCCATCGCCTGTGAGAGTTGATCGCCGTGACGCCTCGGTGCTCTGGTTACACGTTGGCGAGCTGGTCGCTCGCGTTCACTGAGACAGTCGGTGTCTACAGGCGAGTCAAGCCGATATTCCTGTTGCGTCGCTTCGCGTGAGGCCTACCACGACGCGATCACAAGGAGACACCTAATGTCACAAACAACTCAGAAGAGCCGCAAGAAGGTCGTTGCCACGGCCATGCTTGGCGGTTTGCTTTCACTCGGTATGGTGGGCGGCACCTTCGCTGCACTCCACCAGACCATCCAGACGGCTTCTGATGCGCACCGCATCTACTCCGACGAGGTCGGCTCGTTCGGCTTCATCCATCACGAGAACAGCCAGACGATCAACGCCAACATCTCACTGGACGAGCCAACTACAAGTGCGGAAGTTATCGTTGAGAACATCGGAGTTATCCCCGCACAGTATGCGTTCTACGTGAACCGAAGCACTGTCGGCTCGATTAGCCCAACCAACCCAATTTGGGACGAGACTCTCGTCACTGTGGGTATGAGCGTTTTTGATGACGAAGGTGCCTATGGAGGCCTGGAGAAATGGGCTGGAACTCTGCGCGAGTTCCTCAACACGGCTTACGTGTCCAACCACGTTCTCCAGCCAGGAGCACAGATTGCGGTCTACGTTACGATCATCCCAGCTACCCCGTATTCGTGGAGCAGCGAAGAGATTGCCGCCGCCGTTGACATTGACTTCGCCACGCGATTCACGTTCAGCCAGATCACTTCTGCTGACAGCTCTGCGCTTCTCGCCTACGCACAGGAAGAAGGCGAACAGCGAAACCTGACGCTACGCGATGGAGTGTTCAGCAACATGGAGAAGATGTGGACTGTTCCATCAGCCGACATCCAGACGATTAGTTACTGATCTGTAGTCGCTGATCTGAAGCCCCCGCCAGAGTCCTAACTGGCGGGGGCTTCTTCTATGCGTGGAAAGTCAGTTGGTGTCTAGAAGCAATTCGGAGCCACGCGCTCACTCTCGAAAAAGCATGGTCTAAGCGCACTTCTTATGGACTGGCACACGGTTGTGAACCGACTATTGCGTCGGAAGTCGATATTCCTCTTAGGACACCACACCGATTCGAACTAGGAGCGACACCATGACTACGAAGCAGTTCTCATACCAGGGCGACACCTTGGAGCTATCAAGAACGCACATCAACTTGGGCTTCAACAAGGTCGCGCCAAAGGCTACCTACAGCCTTCATCGCGTGCGCAGCGTTGGCGGCGTGACAACACGCTCCCCCTCCTTCGAGGGCTACAGCGAAGAGCGCGCCTTTGACTACTTCGAGAAGCGCTTCAACCGCCCAGCCGCGCGGATCATCATGGCGAGCTTCGACGCTCCCGACGAGACCAACTATGTGCGGCCGCCGCAGCCTCGCCCTCGCATCACTGGTCTACCCCGATCAATGGCTGACGCCATCGCAAACGTATAAGGAGCCGAGCCATGCCACGTCCACTAGCACTCACGCCCGAGCAAGTCACCTACATCAAGGAACTTCACGCTCGCGGAGTCTCCAAGTCCTCCATCGGTCGCGTCGTCCAGCACGAGCAAGCCGGAAAGACCGTGAACACTTCGACACGGATAGTCCGTGCCGTTCTCGCGGGCAATTACAAGCCAGAGATGAAGTCGCAAGACAAATAAGACACCACAGCCCACCTACCACCACCGGGGCTCCAATCAAGGAGCAGAAAGGAAATGAACGACACCACAGCTTTCGAGAAGTATTGGGTCAATGGATCTGGCACTTCTCACCCCTACGACAACCCGCCTTCTCGTGCGGGGCTTCGTCGCAACAACTTCTATCTCTACTTGACGACGAACGAGCTAACTGGAACCTTCTACGTCGGCCAGCACCACACCGACCCAGATGACCACTGGCGCTCATACATGGGTTCGGGTTCCTACCTAAAAACCGAGGCCCGCGCTTACGGCGTGAGGAACTTCTCCAAGAAGCTGCTGGGCTACGCGGACACTCGCCTAGAGGCAAAGTTCAAAGAGGCGCGGTTCATCGCCAAGGCTTTGGAGAAGCCCGGCTATTGCTACAACAGCAACGCCGCAGAGAACGTGAACCGAGACCCCGCCGACAATCTCAGGCACTTCGCATTCAAAGCATCCTTCCGTGGACGCAAGCGGCTGGAGTTCAACCTCACGATGACCGAGAGGGCCATTGCCGAGGGTCTTGACCATGCCGCGCACGACGACCTCGAGGAACTCCGAGCGGGCTGGGAGCTGGCGCTCCAGATCAAGGATGAGCGCTTTGCGGCGACCAATCGACTCGACCCGAAGGACTGGGGTGAGCGGATCTACGGATTCGACCCCAACAACAACTAGAGAACAAGGAGCAACATCATGACCACCACCGAACACGCAACCGAGCTACCCATCGAAGAGGTCGTCTACGTCAAAGACCGACCGCTTCTCGACCTCCTGCGCTCCGTCGCAATCGGCGTGTATTTGCTGATCGCGGCCTACATCGTCGTGAGCTTCGTTCTGGGCTTCGTCTCGGGTCTCGTGAACGTCCCGCCACCCGTCATCTACCTAGAGGAACTGGACGCCTGGGCGAAGGGCGTTCTGGGACTCGCACCAAGTCAAGGAGCAACGCCATGAACGACGACACCCTCTTTCAACTGATCGAGAAGAGCCAGCTATCAACCGCCGAGGTCAATCAGATCCTCGCAACTCGGGCTGGAAGTCAGTCGGTGTCTAGAACGCGGTCTGACGATATTCCTTCCGACACCACACCAAGGAGCAACTCATGAGAGTAGAAACTAGAGCGGCACATCACGCGGAACACGAGACGGAAACGCTTGAGGTCAAGCGTCTCAAGCGACGGATCGGCCTCAAGCACGGTCTCTTCGAGACTGGAGACTTCGTGCTCTTGATCCTGCAATCAGTGACCGTGATCCTCGCAGTCTTCGCTTCTATCCCGTTCATCTTTCAACTCTTCATGGGCGTTCAGCTCAACGTCGTGCTGTCGGGTTCTATGAGCGGCACGGCTGAGGTCGGTGATCTGATCCAGACCCAGCCCTACCTTGGACAAGATCTGCCGGTGGGAACCATCGTCGGAGTCGAATATGACGGAACCCGCTACACGCACCGCATCGTGGAAGTCGTGACCGACGAGAACAGCAGCGCTGTCAGCTACGTGACGCAGGGCGACGCGAACAATACCCGCGACCTGTTCAAGCCCACCAACGAAGACATTTGGGGAGTCGTCACGAACATCATTCCTCAGCCACTCGCGTTCTCGATGACCATGTTCTCGTGGAACGCGCAATGGGCCGACAGCTTCTTCAACGCCGCCCACGCGCTCGACTTCGACGCCATCTCAGATCTTCTGCCCACCGCTCCGTGGGGTCTCTTGGTGCTCATCGTTGCGATTCTGCTGTTCTGGTGGATCATCCCTGACGTGCTCGCGGCCATTCGCTCGAAGCTCGCAAAGCGTGACGAGCTGGCGTTGGCAAGGCTCACTCAGCATGAGACAGAAGAAGACGCTGACGACGAGCCAATGGAGCACACGACCGTGGCAGAGGCCGAGGTTGACCTTGAACTGATCGAGGTCGAAGAGCCACTGCCGTTGCCGATTGGCTCGGCGCGCGTGGAAGACGATCTGAGCGAGTTTCTACCCAAAGTCGCACACGTCGTCACGCTTCCCGATCTGGAGTCCAGGCCGTCGCCTAGAACGCCTGCGAGTCACGCGAGAGAGGCCGCGCAAAGGCTTCTGAGACCCGTCGAGTCAGCGAGGCAGTAACTCAGGCTGACGCTTGCAGCGAGGGCGGGTCATGTCAGTTGGTGCCTAGAAGCAGTTCCGATATTGCCTTCTACGACCGACAAGGAGACACCATGACCATGTTGCATTTCTCGCCCAAGCTGGGGGCATTCACACGCTGCAAAGCTTTCAACCGTCCCGGCTCCGGCGTGACGCTCTGCCCGAACTTCTCGGAGGGTGCCGAGGGCGGGGGTCACTTCGCTGGCATGGCAGCGCTCGCCGCTCAAGGTGGAGGCCAGATCCACCGCAATGGCCGGCTAACGACGGTCACGCCCAACAGTGATGGGACGTTCACTGCGAAGACTGGAAAGCTGACGCGCGTCTACGACGCGGACGGGAACCTCATCAAGCTCCGTGAGCGAATCCAGCAAGGCTGGTCAGCGCGAGAGCGTGCTGAGGCCGAAAACGCGGCTATCAAAGCGCTCGTGGAGGCGGGAGCCTACGATCCAGCGCAAGTGTCACGGCTCTCAGGCATCGCCACACTCGACAAGCTGCGCCGGATAGACCAATACGAGTGGGCGAACCTGACGCCTGAGCGGAAGAGCGAGCTAATCACTGAGGCACTAGAGGACACGGCGGCACGTTTCGGCGTCGGTTCCTTCGACTACTCGCAGGACGACTCGGGTCAAGTCGCCGTCTTCCAGCCCATGAACACGCTTGGACAGACCTCCTTCTACGTCGAGGGTCGCCGTGCTCCGGTCGTAGCACTGTCGGAAGATCTGGTGACGAATCTCTCGAACCGGACAGCTACCGACGCTATCGCTCGTCAGGTCGCTCACTTGATCGAGGGTCGAAGTGCGGGTCACGGTCCCGCGTGGCAGAAGAGAGTCCGCGAGTTGCGCGCGAGCCTGGGTCTTGACGTTGAGGGTAACCCCGTCGATGAGCCACACCGCAAGAGCATCTTCGAGAAAGAGCAAGCGAAGCTCTACGCGAAGAACCAGCCCTACACGGCGAAGTGCGCGACGGGAAAGCACACCTTCTATCGCAAGAGTCTCGAAGGTGCTGGCGACCTCTGCGCGAACTGCCACCGCGATACGAAGAGCCTTGTGGAAGTGACGTGGCGGGAGAACGCCGACGCTGGCAAGTGGCAGCTCACGAAGAACGGTCTGGAGAAGCTAGACGCTCCAGCCGTCGTGAGGCCCGAAGCGAGGGAAACCCGTGGTCGCAAGGTGACTAACTGGAAGAGTCTGCCCGCTGTCGAGACTGCCGAGGACTGGAAGGCCGCTAGGGAGAAGATGAGTCCGACGCTGAAGGCGCAACTGCGCGGGGCTGACTTCATCTCAAAGCGATACCCGGAGAAGACGCGCAAATCTCCCATTGTCAACGAGCCAGAGATTATGTGGCCATCCGTCATCAACTCGGGCTGGCCTCTTACCGAGCACGACATGAGCAAGATCAACGCATTCATCGCAGAGGACGAAGACGAGGACGAGGAAAGCAATCCTCTCTGGCACAACGCGGCCAGTCGCAATAAGAACCGCGCCGAGGTGCGTGAAGCCATGAAGAGCTACTCACCCGACCCCGAACGAATCGCGTTCGCAAGATCACTTCGCGCAAAGCTCGTGCCCGAGAGCGCCTGAGACAACTAAGGAGGAAGAAATGACAAGCACAGTGACGATCACAAGCTTTCTTGAGGCTGACCCCGAAACGGGCGAGACCTGGAAAGCGCTGGAAGTCCGCGATGAGAGCGGCCAGTTGCTCAGCACGACGCTGGAGTGACGACCCCCAACTAGAAGCCCCGTGCCAAGTTCTCGATAAGGCACGGGGCTTCTTAGCGCGCTCTATGTCAGTTGGTGCCTAGAAGCGGTTCCGATATTGCTTCTACACGACCAAGGAGGCAGCCGTGCTACATCTCACCAGTTCAGGACGCATCGAGCCATGCGGCGCATCAGTGAGAAGCTGTCCGCTCGCGCCGGTCGAAGAGCACTTCCGCACGGTGCGTGAAGCAAGCCGCGCTCTCGCGCTTGAAGCACTAGAGCGACAGACCGACTTCGACCTTGCGCCATTGCCAGAGGGCTGGGGTTCGCTGACTCGCAACTTCCACCTAGACGAGATTCTCCGCGCTGAACAAGCGCGCGCTCGCGGAGCCAACGCTGGACCCGAGCTGACCGCCGAAGCGTTCAATGCCTTCGCCGCATCAGACGAAGCGAAGCGACCAGCCGCCGACCGTGGCGATTGGCGGGGTGAGATTGCTCATCGTGCCGTCGTGAACGGTGACCTCTGGGCTGACCAGAACCCTGACACAAGCGTGAGTGGCTACTACGACGCCTCAGTCGATGACGACGACTGGGAGTTCGAGGACGACGAAGAGGTTGTCTCTCAGCCCTGGAAGAACGAGTTCTGACCACCGACCACAAACAAGGAGCAACACCATGAAGTCACACGTCGATGCTGGAGACCTGTTCAGCAATGTCCTCTCGCTCGTCCTAGTCGTCGTTCTCGTCGGCCTCACCCTTGCGCTCTACAGAAGCTTCGACGGCGACGTGATGGCGATGCTTACTTGGGCCGGGAACTTCATAGCCGGTCTCGTGCAGACCATCGCTGATTGGTTCAGCAGCAACCCGTTCTTTCAGGATCTAGTGAGGGGTCACTGAGAACGAGGACGAGTAGGAGCAGTCTTCACGCGCGATAGCTGAAGTCCCCTTGTCAGTCGGTGTCTAGAAGCACTCCAGCCGATATTCCTTGTGACACCTCACAGGGAGAATAGCCATGCCAATTGACCTTCAACGCATTATGGATGAAGACCGTGCCGACCGCGCACGACAGAACAAAGAACACGGATCGCTCTTCAAGAGCAACCGCAAGCGAAACGTGCTGATCGGTGCCGCTGGCGCTCTCGCCGTGGCGATCTTCGCCGGGCTTGCCTTCTATAACCCATTCACCGAATCACTGCCTTGGGGAAGTGGCCCCGAGCAGATCACTGTTGGCACGCCGACAGAAACCTACGTTGCGCCTCAGTGGTTCCAGGAACCTGACAGCACGTATCCCCTCGCACTCGAAGCGTGGCAGAAGACTCCCTACCTCGGGCATGACGACGACTCGTTGGCAAGCACGGTTCGCAACGCAACCGGCAGCTATGTCGTCACCATCCCCGCGCAGATCCTTCCATCGACCTCGACTGGCTACACCGACAACGCTGGGTTCGCGTTCAACGAAGACGGATCGAAGAACATGCTCTACTCGCTTTGGACGCAAGAGAACTTCTCTGCAAGCGCCATCGTCGCCGTCGAGCGCATCATCAACCCCACGTTCGGTGGCTGGGTGAAAGACTCCCGCACCAACGATCTGACCGCGATCAAAGAGAAGCTGGCAGACCTCTTCACGGGTGACTACCTCATCAGCGACGCGCCTCTACCCGTGCTCACCGACTCAACTCCCATTCCTGGCTTTGAGATGGGTGATGGCCTTCCTTCTAACGGCACGGGTTGGACAGGCAGGGCCAGCGATTGGTCGATCGAGTTCGTCTACGACGAGACTGCACAGAACTACGTCGCAACGGCTCGCGTTGCAGTCGTCTACTCGATCTGGAAGGCGGATCGAACCATCGTGACCACTGGTGGTGAGCTGGTTCTTACTCTCGTGCCTAATCACAACGCGAAGGGCCAAACAGACCGCGTGCTCATCAGCTCGGCAACGTGGACACCTGAAAGTGTCTGAGTAGAAACCCCCGCCAACTTGGACTCTGGCGGGGGTTCTCTATGCGCGCCAACGTCAGTTGGTGTCTAGAGACATTGGTCTGATATTCCTCCTGACACAACCCGTCCTCGGAGGTTCCCATGAACAAGATCATCAAGCGCGCTCGCAACTACGTCCTAGCGCTATTCGGCGTCGTCGCGCTCGTCGCGGGACTCTCCGTTGGCTCTGGCGCGGCCTTCGCTGGCGTCGATGGCGGTAACAACGGTGGAAGTGGCGGCGGCGGTGGCTACAACCCCAACTTCGAGGTCTGGGCCGTCTACAACGACAGCGGCGCTTGGAACGCTTTCTCAAGCCGAGCCATCGGTGACCAATACAACGGCGAGGCAGCCGTCGTGAACATGCTCAACAGCATGAACCCCGGCCTTGCCGCGAACTGCCAGAAGTCGCGCTTGATCGTTTGGCTTCAAGCCACTGGTTCTCGGTGGGGTCAGGGCAGCGGTTTCCTCTACCGAGGCGGCAACAACAACTACGTCGCGCGCACCATCGCAGGGTGGGGAGACACGACCTACTTCTGGGATGGCAACATGCAGAACTTCGGGACGAGCGGCCAGCAACAAGTCGGCGTGTTCGTCCAGTCGGGGAGCGTCAACGCTCAAGCACGGAACGACGTCAAGAACTGGGCTTACAACGGCGGCAGCTACCACAACGGCACGGTGATCGTCTGCGCGTGGAACGATCCGACCTCCTGCCCTGGTTGCGGCGAGACCCACACACGCATGACCGACAGCTCAACGGCGACAGAATCGTGGACTCTGCCCTATGGCTACGCGACTTCGGTTCAGCGCGAGATCACTGCGCCCGAGGGAAGCAACAACAAGAACCCAGCCGGAGGTGACATTGACCCATCGGGCGATGACCCCATAGGCGTAGACAACCTCCACAATCAGCCGACAGTCACGATGAGAACTGAGTTCGGGAGCATCTACGACTCTCTGGCGAACTCGACGAGCGAGGAACTGCCGAGCCTTCGCGCGCGCATCGAAGCGGCGCGCTCCACTGATCTAAACGCTGATCGTCCCGACGTGACCTTGGACGCGAACAACCAGGCAGGGCTTCGAGAAGGTGGCGTGCTGAGCGTCTACGAGAACACCACTAGAGCGACCATCACTGCATCTCAGACAGAAGCGTGGGAGAAGTGCCACAACAACGTGGTTCGGCAGGACTTCAACTCGACCACGAGAACGTGGGGGCCGATCTATGTTGCCTCCAGCGGTGTCGCCGCGTGCTCAACTCGGAGTGACTGGACGGCGAAGACCTCTGACGCTCCAGCGGGAACCGACGCGGCATGGCTGAGAGACAACGCTTGGACTCGCACGGGCACGAACACGCTCGCGGTGAAGACCCTAACGACGCCTGAAACCACTGGCTTCTGGCAGATCGTTTCTGTTCACTGCAACCCCGAGGATCTGGCGGCCGCGCTCGCGGAATACGGCACTGAGGGCGTCGACTACTTCGTGGTCAGCCAGACCGTCACCGACAAGGGCGTGACGCAGGTGATCTACACGAAGAAGGTCTCCAGTCGTCCAACGGCGCTTGGCTCGAAGGTCTTTGGCGTGAGCAACGGGAAGACCAACTACGCGAGCGCGACAGCGCTGGAGCGAACCGGCATGACTGGCTTCTTCGACAAGGAGTGCGCGACGGTGTGCGTGGCCGATCCTTCGGGCGGTGCGACGAGCGCGAACGGCGCTACCAGCAACGTGCCGCTTGTCACCACCGATCTTTACAAGAGCAGCAAGGGCGGGGCGACGCTCAACACGACCGTGAACTCGAACTACCTACAGATCTTCCGTAACGGGGAGGCGCACACGCTGAAGGTGAACACCAGCTACCCGCAGAGCACCGCCGTGCTCAGCTACGACGGTTCGGCTCCCATCAGCACGACCGTGAACCTGTGGAACGCAAGCACACCCGATACGACTCCCTATGGCGGCGAGTTCATGATGAGGACTGAGGCTGGAGAGGCGGTCTTCAATCCGTTCGGCGCTGCACCTGCGACACAGAAGAACTTTGGCGCTGACCCCTACAAGGGTCCGCTGTCATCGACGCTCGCCGGGCTTCACCGCACTTTCGAGGTTGCGGGCACTTGGGCTTCGACAGCCACTCGTCCCGTGATCCTGAACTTCAAGTGGGAGTATCAGGTCAAGACGCCAGTGACTATCCCCACGATTCTTGGATTCACCTACAACGGCGACCGCTATGTCTCGGGTTACGCAACGGCCGATCAAGCCATCGACGTGCGGTGCTACGCGACCTTCGGATCGGCTTCGAGCAGTCATCTCGACTTGAAGGCAGCCACCCACGAGAGCACGGGAACTGGCACTACGAACCTTCTTGACGCTCGACTGATCGAGGGGCCAAGCAATGAACCTGGCTTGCCTTCTGACAATTCGGACAGCATGAGCGCGCACGCTTCTGAGAATGGTGACCTGGCTTACAACACGAGCACAAACCTCGTGATCAAGTTCATCAGGGCTGTCTCCCACTAACTCTGTCTCGTCATCGTGGCACGTCGCAGAACGTGGTCTAAATGAGTCTCTTTGCGAGCACGATGCGAAACACATGGCTTCGATTTGCTGGCTCAGATCACGTTCTACACGCACGCCCACGGACTCGACGTAAGGGGTCAGTTGGTGTCTTGAAGCGGTCTAAGTGAGGTCGGGTTGTGGGGCCACAGACCCCCGTGTATCTCTAGCTACTACAAACGAACACCCCTTCTGATCCACTACCGAAAGGACGTCATCATGGCAACTGTCACCAAGGCCGCGAAGGTCACCGACACCGACCTCTCCGGCGAGGTCGTCAACGAGGTTCCGGCGAACGCCGAGGCCACCGAGTTCAAGCTCGACAACGAGGAAGTGCGTCGCGTGATGACGCGAATCCGCTACCGCCTGGCCGAGAGCGTGCGTGACGCGAACCGTCGCACGCCGATCCTGTCGGAGTCCAAGGAGGTTGCCATCGCCAAGGCGCGCAGCCTCATGACCGTGCTCAAGGAGTTCTCCGAGCAGACGCTCTGAACCTCAGAGCCGCTTCCTACCTCTAGCCGCAAGGTTGGGGGTAGAAGCAGATAGTCGAGCAGTCTTGCAGTCGAACACAGAACACCTATTGCTCGTGGCTCACCATTGGAAGTGGTCTACGTGAGTTTCTCAACGAGCACGCACAATCTGTCGCAGTCGCAATCTAGAGGCTTAGACCACGTTCTAAACGCAAGGTCGAGAACCTGTCTTAGACCGTCAGTTGGTGTCTGGAAGCACTCTAGGAGAGGCCGGGTTGTGGGGTCTGTGGCCGTGCAATAGATCTAGGCCTATGAACACTGAAACCACAACTCGCGTCCTCATGAACATCAGTGACAATCAGGGCTACGCGCCCGATCAGATCACCACAAGCATGACGCTGGGACGCCTTCTCGAAGCCGTCGAAGACGCCATCGAGGACTTCGGCCCTGACGCGCTCATCGTGCTCAACAACGGGCAACGCTACGGAGCTGGTTACGGACGGATCGTTGACCCCGGCTTCGGGCAGCTCTTTCAGTCAGAGGACGGTGAGGACTGGTGACGAACGACCACACTCCCGACGATTGGGCGGGACACCCGACTGAACCCGTCTCGGACGAGGAACTCCAGCGACTCATCGCTGAGGACTACAACGGTGGAAAGTTGGCCTGGCGATGAAGCGCGCGCTTGCCATCGGCGTTCTGATCATGGCTTTGGCTTTGGCCGGCTGTGGTCAATCCGGTCAGTTGGTGTCTGGAAGCGATCCGACGCCGACCTCTACTCCGACGCCCACACCCGCGCCGACCGTGCGGCCCTCGAATCCCGAGCAGAGCTACCGCACGGGGCAGATCGTGGGCGAGGCACTGAGCAATGCGTGGGACGACCTGAAGAACTTCGGACGTGGCGTGTGGTCCGAGCTGAAGAACGACGACAACGAAGGAGACGAGTAATCATGGCTGAACTGCACGCCAAGGACTTCGAGCAGGCCATCACGGACGGGACGATCAAGCCCGAGATGGTCGAGCGGTTCAAGGACGCGATTCAAGAGGCCGACCGCGAGGGCAAGGAGGTCTACTCCGCGTTCGTCGCCAACGGCGTCCCGCTGGTCTACAACATCAGGGAGAAGTCGTAGGCGACCTGTCCGCGAGCATGACGAGCAGCCACGTCACGAGCGCACGTAGAACGTGGTCTACGTGAGTTTCTGTGCGAGCACGCACAAACTGTCATGCTCGTTGCTTCTCGTCTGAGACCACCGCCTAGACGCTCCCGCTCACGCCGCGTGGTTTGCCTGCTTCGGCACGAACCCACGAGCGCGCGGGTTCTATGCGGCTGAGTGCGCGTAGAAGAAGATCTAGGCGCGTTTCTACGTGAGCGCGATACATTGCACGACCCAGCGCCTCGCCACCGGAGACTGTCGTCTAGACGTGGAACCGTGAGCCACGCGCAGTAGACGCTTCAACATGGCGATATGAGGCTATGGCCCGGAGCTTGAGGCACATTCTCGTTGCCTCGCTCCGGTCACCCCCCCTCGATCATCGTGACCGATGAGCTGAGGCCATTCCGATATAGCTCTCACTCGAAACAACGAGTGGGTGTTGCGGCGCGATCCGCAACATGGACGCAAGTCCGGGGTGGCTTCGGAGACCATAGCAACTTATACGAAAGCCGGTGAAAATCCGGTCCTTTCGGTGAGGCTGGCTTCTGTTGCTCTCTCTACTGAACCACGGTGCTAACCAAGTCCGTGGGGGGTAGGGGGGGTAGCTCGAAAAGCCAAAAGCACTTACCGAAAGGTGCCAAGTGTCTACCGATCTAGCAACCAAAGTAGTAGAGGCCAGGAAGAAGAAAGATCCGGTCCACCGCCCCAGAAGAAGGACGGCCAAAGAAGTGGGCGCGGGGCGGCTGTCGTAGGAAGAAGAAAGACCTCTCGCCAAGTTGACTGGTTCTTCTTCTCTTCTTCTCTTCTTCTCAGAACACGAAATCGCCGGGGACGGCGCTGGGACGACGACTCTCACTTCCGTCAGTTGGTGTCTAGAAGCACTGAGGGCCGATATTGCTCTCACCATGAATCAAGGAGACACCATGCCAAAGTTCCACATCTCAAAGTCCGGCAAGACCGAACCATGTAAGGCAACCAAGAGGGCTTGTCCTCTCGGCGAAGCCAATCACTTCGATTCTGTAGCCGATGCTGCGACCTACGCCGCCTCACCCGCGTATCAGCGCAAGGTCACAGCAGCTCGCGTTCAGAGCCAAGCTCGCAAGATTGCCAATGCTGACGCAGGCCGGAATGTGCCCGCAGATCGAGTGTGGGTCGAGGATTACCACACTGGCCTTCTCGGTGAGCACCAGGTGAGATACACATTGCCAAAGACCTCGGGCTTCTTCATCGCCAACCTGCCCATCTACCTCGACCGTGAGGACTTCGACGCCTACGAGGCCGAACGGGAGTCTTGAGGCACAAGCCAGAGTGGGGTCGGGTTAGTCGCATTCCCCGACCCCACTCTTTTCTTGCGTTCCTAGAGTCAGTTGGTGTCTGGAAGAAGAGTCCCGAGCCGAGGAAGGTGGCTCGGGACTCTTTACCGCCACTGTTAGTCCCGTTTTCCTACGAGCCTTAGCGCTTTGAGCATGGTCTCGCTTGGTATTGCTCCCACGCCCGGAATGTGAATCACGGCGCTCATCGCCGCGTTTACCGCGCACTCTTCCAGATAGCGTTCTGCAACTTCAGGCTCTCGCAGTCTCTTAGCTTCAGCTATCTGGAAGCGAAGGTGCCGCACGACTTCGGACAGTGTTGGCGTGGCTGACATGCTCATATCTCTCTTTCAGTCAGTTGGTGTCTAGAAGCAATTAGAAGAGGGCTGGATGGCTCTTCGCGTTTCCAGCCCTCTTCGGGTTCAACGCGCTCACCGCTTTCGTGACCGTCGCTTCGGTTCTTGCCTCGTGCTGAGTCGCTCGCGTTCCTCAGCGATCTTCTGCTGTAGTTCCCACTCCGCCTGTTGGTGGTCTTCCCATTGCTCGCGGGCCTCATCGTCCGTGGCACCCTCAAGCGCCTTGGGCTGTGGGAACTTTGCGACTACGAGCGCCCATCGCGCCTCGTAAAGCTGATCTATCTCGTCGTCCTCGCCGTATAGATACTCTTCACCGAAGTGCGCGCTGATCCACTCTTTCCGCAGGCTGTCTAGTTGCTCCGTCAGCCGACGCCATTCCTGCGTCTTAGCGGCTGCTCTTCAAGCGTCGTTCTCTTTGGCGGTCCCCAGCCGTGCCGCAGCCACCTCCGCGTTGTGCTTGTATTGCGCGTCGAGGAAGTCGAGCGTCGTCTGTGCGGCCTTGCCACCCTCGGTCAGAATCTCCAGCAGATCCTTCGGACTCATGTCGCCCGTCTTGCGAACCTGCTCAATGAACTCTTCGCTCTGCGCGCCCGCCAGAATCTCGATGAGTGCCTGCTTCTTCGCCTCACGAGTCTTGAGAACACGGTTGTTCCAGTCCTTCGAAGCCTTCGTAATCGAGTCGATGGTTGCCACCGTCGGCGTCGTGAGCACGTCATCGCCCTTCATCGTGCCAAGAACGGTGGCGCGGGTCTCGGGGTCGAGAGCAGCGATGGCTGGGTTGTTCTTCAGAATCTCTTGCTCAGACTGGCTGGGTTCCGTGCTCCAATACGTCTTCGCCGGGTTGCTAGCGAAGATGGTGTAGATCGACATGACTTGTCTCCTGTGTCAGTTGGTGTCTAGAAGCGAAGGGAAAACACCCCCGCTATTTGGACGCTAACTGTGGCAATCAGGCGGCGCGACGAAACGACAGCATCCCCAAACGAACCCGGACGGACTCTGCCAAGGGGAAGCCATACCGCTTCAGGAGCCAAAGGAGCATGAGCGCGAGGTAGCCAGAGATGAGCTTGTCGGCAAGCGAAGTCAGCATGTTCACCGAGAACACGGCACCCGCTAAGCCCGCGCCGAGTTCCTGGGCTACTCCCGCTAGCGCTGCGGCACCGATCAGTTGCTCTGTCCCGCCAAACGCAAAGAGGATGATCGGCACCGCGACGAGAGTGCAGACCACAGCAACAAGAACGTTCAGCAGGAAGAACCTCCAGGGGCCGCGTCCGAACCAGCGGCGGAAGCCATAGCCCCAGACGACTGCGCCCGCGACTTGCACGAGTGCGAACCACCACCCGTCGAAGCTGCCGTTCATGAGGTTTCCCACGAGGTTGGTTCCAATGCCAACTGCCGCTCCCACCCACGGCCCGAAGGCGAAGCTGGCGAAGGCGGTGCCAACCATGTCCAAGTAGATCGGCAAGTGCAGCGCACTGACAGAGAAGTTCAGGGCATGGTTTAGTCCCACTACGGCGACACAGAGCACGACGACGAAGAGCGTAAGGAGACCGTTCGCCTCGGCTCCGAAGAAGGGTGATCGTGGTGTTCTGTCGGCACGGTTGTCATGGGGCTTCACCGAGTCATCCCGTGCGGCGAGTGCGCGCTGTCGCCAGGCTTTGGCTTCACGTTCATCCAAACCGAGAGCAACGGCAATCTCTTCGACTAGCTCTGCATTGACTCGCTTGCGTCCTGGTCGAAACACGTCATAGACAGAGGATCTGGCTACCCTCGCCGCCGCTGGAGCCATGCCCTTTGCCTCGCGGTTCTGCGTGATGCGGGTCGCCAACTCTGTGTAGGACGGAGCGCCGACTTGCAAGCGAAGGCGCTGAAGTGCGCTTGCGAAGTCGTCATAAGACTCCACGGACGACTTCTTCGTCGCCGGGTTGTCGAGAGTCATATTTCGACGCTAACGCATCCCCAGCGACGGCAGGCGGCTCGCTGAGCGAGTGTCTCCGAGGTTGCGACGGCGAACACCCGCATTGCTTCGCGCTGTCAGAGACCGTTCGGGTTCGTTTGGGGTTGATCCAAGGCCCCGAAAGGCCTGAGTGCCGTCAATAGCGTTGTCGTTGACCCCATGTTCAGGCTGTGTCACCGACGCCTGACGTCTTCGACCGGAGCAGATCACCTATGGCCGCACGCACCCCAAAGAAACCCAAGGCGACCGATGAACAGCCATCAGAGCAGAGCATCGAGACCCCTGAACCATCGGATACTCCAGAAGAGCCGCGCACAGAGCCGTCGGCGGCCGAATCTGATCCGAAGTCGCGTCGCCGCCTTCCCTCAAAGCGCGTCCTCATCCCCATCATCGCCGCCGTCACAGCCATCGTGCTTGGTGTCGGCGGTTGGCTGATCTACACCAACGTTCAGCTCACTCAGGCGAGGGACGCCTACGAGACCTCGCTCAACGAACTGAGCGCCGCCCAAGATGCTGCCGACACTGCCAACGCGGACCTCTCCGCTGCTACCGCCTTCCTCTCGTCACACGTTGACGTTGCAGAACAACTCGTCGCACTGCTTGGTGAAGATGGCGACATTCTCCAGGCTGCTGCCGCCGCCACCGTCGA
This sequence comes from uncultured Microbacterium sp., assembly GCA_964533745.1. GTDB lineage: Bacteria > Actinomycetota > Actinomycetes > Actinomycetales > Microbacteriaceae > Microbacterium. The sequence goes on along the minus strand of CAZHML010000011.1, from coordinate 4,358 downwards.
TGCGAAGGCCGTCCTCGAGGCGACCAGTCCCACCGTCCCCGCGAGGACCGCTGGAGAGCTTTCCGAGAGTCCAACGGTCGAAGAGTATGACGCTCTCCGAGCCAAGGTTGACGAGCTTGTGGCGACCATCGAGACCTACACGACCATGCTCAACGAGCGGATCGCCGCGTTCACGAAGAGCAACACTGAGTTGATGGTTGCGTGGCAGGCGCAGACCGCCACGGTTCCCGATGCTGTCGAAGCCGCCCTAGCCGCAAACACCAATGGGTCTCAGGGGACGAAGGATGCTGTGACTGCCGCTGGTGAGGCGCTTACTGCACTCGAAGACTCACTCGACGCTGAGGCAGTCGAACTGTGGACTGCGCTCCAGACAACTTCCTCGACGCTTGCTGGTGAGGAGAAGGCCTATCAGGATCAGAAGGCCGCTGAGGAAGAGGCTGCACGTCAGCGTGCTCGGAATAACTCGGGCGGTTCCAACAGTGGTGGGGGTAACCAGGGTGGTAACCCGGGTGGTGGAAATCCGGGCAGCGGCGGGGATTATTCGTATGAGGGATTAGCTGCTCTTTTGGCTAGCCAGTTGGGAATTCCCGCTAGTCAAGTTCATTGCTTTCCGGGTGGAATCGGTGTCCGTTGTGAGTATCCAGGCGGGTGGAAAGAATTTGGAATTTGAGCCGTTGGTGTCTGGAAGGCCAGGACGCGGTTAGCTCTCGGGGGCACTAACTAGTCGCCGCACCAACCCTGCTTCGGAACGAATCCTTGCGATACAGACGATTGCTGCTACTTCGTCGGCGTGAACAGTCTCCGTCCAGCCGCTTGTCCTCACCATGTCCTCGGGGCCGAGCCACATAGGGAGGCCGAGTTCAACGCGCCACCAACGCTTGATAGCTCCCTCGACGGCCAATGCGTGAGAGCCGTCCTCAAACAGTTCAAGGTTCAAGACCTCCCAGCCGTCAGACTTGAAGTGATCGAGGCGGTTTGTGCCGACATTGGTAATGCCGATCTTGAATGATCTGAAAGCCTTGTGCTCTAGGAAGTAGACATAACCGGGCTTCGAGCGGTTGAAACCACCACCCTCAGAACAGAACGGGCAGCCTTGGCCGTGCGAACGGTTGTTTACCGTCGACTGCCACTCGTGGCCTTGGTCACATTGCCACCACCTCATGCTGTTGGAGAACTGAGTGACTTCTGAAGGTGTCACATCGCCGTTCTTCGTGGGGTGCCAAGAAAGCGCAACGACGGGTTGGAGGGTAGCCAGATCGTTGAAGCCAGTAAGCGTCTTGTGACTCGAACACACAGGACACCCGACACCTTGGCCCGTGCGACTTGCGACCACCGCTTCCCACTCGTGGCCGAACGAGTCAACCCACCAAGCCTTCTTCCCATTGCTGACGGTCACTTCGCTGGGGAGTCGAGCACCATTCTTCGTTGGGTGCCACTCAACAGCGAGGTCAGGTCGAAGCGTTGCCAGATCGTTGAAACCAGCAAGGATGCGTTGACCAGCGCAGGTAGGACAGCCCGTGCCGCTGGAAGTGCGTGAGTTGCCAGTCGTCTCCCACTCGTGGCCGTGTGAACACTGCCACCAGAGCTTCTTGCCCGTGCCAGCGACGACGGTTGAAGGGGTTAGAGGGGCATTCCTGGTCGGGTGAAACTCAGCGACGAGGTTGGGGTGCGTAGTCGCCATGTCGTTGTGACCTGCCACGAGTCCCTGAGAGACCTTGTTCGGATCGACAGGACGCTTCTTGACCGGCCTACCCTCTGCACGTCGTCGGCGCTTCTCAGCAGCGAACTCTTCGCCGCGTGGCTCCTTACAGACGGGACACCCATTCCCATAGGCGCGGTTCCTGATCGTTGCAAACCACTCGTGCCCGTTCCGGCAGACCCACCAAGCCTTCGCGCCGGACTTCGGCGCAACGTCCGAAGGCGTCAGTTCATTCTTCGTTGGGTGCCACTCGGCTGCGAGGTCAGGGAGCTTCGTAGCCAGATCATTGAATCCGGGAAGCAGTTTCACTCCAGCACAGAAAGGACAGCCAGTTCCGTTGGCACGACCGCTGACCGTTGTTTCCCACTCGTGTCCACATGGCCCCAGCCACCAAACCTTCTTACCTGAACTTCGAGTTATAGCCGTGGGAAGCAAGTCGCCGTTCTTCGTGGGGTGCCATTCAGTAGCAAGTTCGGGGAGCAACGAGGCCAGATCGTTGAAACCTGCGAGCACTCGGACTCCAGCGCAAAATGGACAACCTTGTCCTAGTAGGCGGTTGTATGGCGTGGACTCCCACTCGTGTCCACATGGCCCCAGCCACCAAACCTTCTTCTGAGAACCAGCGCTAACTTCCGCAACGTCCACGCCGGCATTGCGTTCACCGTGAAACTGCTCAGCCAGCTCAGGATCGACCACCACTAGCAGGCGTGCGCCTCTAGGTGAATCGGTGACCGTCATATTCTCAGATTATGTCGCACGACCGACTCAGAGCCATGACCTCACGTTGCGCCTCATCTCATGGTCGTAGTTGACAGTCGAGACGCTCACGATCAATCGGTGTCTCGAAACCTCGCGTGAACCGCAGAGTTCCTGATCGACACCGCACGCTGGGTATGCGATGATTGAAAAAACCATAAGTGACCGTGAACTGGTACAGCGTCTCAACTTTTCGTCACGTCGCCGACCACGCCTACGCCTCGATCTCGCGGGGGGATCCCGTCATCGTGATCGGACGGATGGTGCAGCGCAACTGGGAGGCCAACGGTCGCACCGGCACGAGCATGGACATCGAGGCCGAAACGGTCGGACTCGATCTGCGCTGGGGGACGGGATCGATTCAGCGGCGTGGCAAGAGCGACGAAGAGGGGGATGCTGCGGCTGCCGCCGAGGGTGTGGATGCCGCGTCTGATGAGGGGGCCATGGCACTTGCCGGAGACGACTCATCATCCTCAGCGGCCGCACCCGAGGCTGAGTGGGTCTCGAGCGCGCCTCTCGAAGATGCGCCGGTGCCGTTCTGAACCGGGAATGCGCTCGGCGTGTTCCGAAGGCGTTGGTTCCTGAGCCGCGAGGGCAGTCCCTGAGCCGCGGGGCGCTCCCTGAGCCTGTCGAAGGGTCCGAGCACACGCCCGCGGTCCCGGCGTGCGCTCAGACTGTTACGCACGCGGCTGTCTAGACTCGGAGAGTGATCGAACGAGCAACCCGGCGCGGCCCGAGAAGTCTGATCGCGGTCGGTGCGATCGCGATGGCGCTCATGCTCGGTGGATGCACGAACACACCCGCGCCCGTGCCGACTGGCGGCCCGACGACGGGGTCACCGAGCCCGGAGCCGACCGAGACCGAGACGCCCCCGCCGGTGCTCGTGCCGGGCGGTTCGGCATCCGACAATCTTCCGCTGTTCGCGGCGGTCGTCGACGATGTATGGCACACCGGCGACCGCTCCAAGGGGCGAGCATACATCGACGCCTTGATCGCGGCAGGCTTCGCGCGCAATGACATGCAGCTCACCGCCGATCGCAGCACGGTCGGGCTCGCTGCCGAGACCATCCTGTTCTCGGTGGCCTGGGACTCGAAGGAGTGCCTCATCGGGCAGGTCGGCCCCTCGACGGGCGACCCGGTCACGGCGGTCATGCCTCGGCTCGCCTTCGGCAACTGCATCATCGGCCAGACTCGTCCGATCGACTGGTGATGGCTCACGCCCGCGTGGGGGAGCCCGGCCTGATCTCGGGTGTCACCAGGCGGGTGCGCCTGTCGCCGCCGGGTAGGCTGGATAGCTGATCCCCGGCCCAGGCAGAAGGAGCGGTTCCCGTGGCGGAGTACATCTACTCGATGGTGCGTGCGCGCAAGGCGGTGGGCGACAAGCTCATCCTCGACGACGTCACGATGGCCTTCCTGCCCGGGGCGAAGATCGGCATGGTCGGCCCCAACGGTGCCGGGAAGTCCACGATCCTGAAGATCATGGCCGGGCTGGACCATCCCTCGAACGGCGAGGCTGTGCTGACGCCGGGGTACTCGGTGGGCATCCTGATGCAGGAACCGGAGCTGGACGAGACCAAGACCGTGCTGGAGAACATCCAGGACGGCATCGCCATCAAGGCGAAGGTGGATCGCTTCAACGAGATCTCGGCACTGATGGCAGAGCCGGATGCCGACTTCGATGCGCTGCTGGCCGAGATGGGCACGCTGCAGGAGGAGATCGACGCCGCCGACGCCTGGGATCTCGACTCGCAGCTCGAGCAGGCGATGGATGCGCTGCGCACCCCGCCGGGGGATGCCGCGATCGCCCCGCTCTCGGGTGGCGAGAAGCGCCGGGTGGCGCTCACGAAGCTGCTGCTGCAGAAGCCCGATTTGCTGCTGCTGGACGAGCCCACCAACCACCTGG
>CAZHML010000010.1:36880-45372 GCA_964533745.1 uncultured Microbacterium sp. | reverse complement strand
CGCCGAGGCGGCGCGAAACGGCCCCGCCCGCATCGTCCCCGATTATGGCGTCGAGTTCACCGGGCTTACCGTTCATCCCGAGGGCGAGTACCCCGTCGAGGTGCGCCTGCGCCCTTCGACAGGCTCAGGGACCGGTGAAGCGGGGAAGCGCGCCGGCGAGGAGCGCACGATCCGCGCGAGGTACGTCGCCGGATGCGACGGAGCCCGCAGCAGTGTGCGCGAGGCGATCGGTCGCAAGCACATCGGGCAGGCAGCCGCCCACGCCTGGGGCGTCATGGACGTGCTGGTGAACACCGATTTTCCCGACTGGCGGATCAAGTGCGCCATCACCTCGCACGCGGGCAGCATTCTGCACATCCCGCGCGAGGGCGGCTACCTCTGCCGCATCTACGTCGACCTCGGCGAGGTCGCCGCGGACGATGACCACCGCGTGCGCCAGACGCCGATCGAGACGATCATCGCTCGGGCCGATGAGATCCTGCATCCCTATTCGCTGGACGTGAAAGAGGTCGCCTGGCACAGCGTCTACGAGGTCGGTCACCGCGTGACCGATCGCTTCGACGACGCTGAGGGCGAGCCGCGCGTCTTCCTCACCGGCGACGCCTGCCACACCCACAGCGCCAAGGCCGGCCAGGGCATGAACGTGTCGATGCAGGACGGATTCAACCTCGGGTGGAAGCTGGGTCTCGTCGCGAGCGGCCGCAGCCCCGCCTCGCTGCTGTCGACCTACTCGGCCGAGCGGCAGCCGGTCGCCCAGCAGCTCATCGACTTCGACCGGGAATGGTCGTCGCTGATGGCGCGCAAGCCAGAGGAGATCACCGACCCGCAGGATCTCGCGACCCACTATCTCGCCACGGCCGAGTTCCCCTCGGGGTTCATGACCCGCTATGAGCCCTCGGCGATCGTCGCCCGCGATACGCGGCAGGAGCTCGCCACCGGGTTCCCGCTCGGGATGCGCTTCCGGTCCAGCGAGGTCGTGCTCGTCGTCGACGGCAACCGGGTGCACCTGGGTCATCACGCCCGCGCCGACGGGCGCTGGCGCATCTACGCCTTCGCCGACCGACCCGCCGCGGGCGAGCCATCGGCCATGGGCGACTTCGGGGAGTGGATGGCATCCGGTGACTCGCCGCTCGCCCGCTTCACGCCGCCGGATGCGGATGCCGATGCCGTTTTCGACCTGAAGGCCGTCTATCAGCAGCCCTTCGAGGACGTCGAGCTCGCGCGAGTCCCCGCCGTGTTCCGCCCGAGGACCGGTCCTTTCGGGCTCACCGACTGGGAGAAGGTGTTCGCCGCCGCCCCCAGCGCCTGGACGAGCACTGACATCTTCGAGGAGCGCGGGCTCTCGCGCGACGGCGTGATCGTGGTCGTCCGCCCCGACCAGTACGTCGCGCACATCCTGCCTCTGACCGCGCGGGAGGAGCTCACGGACTTCTTCGCGCAGAGCCTGCTTCCGGCGTCCCGCGAGCGCACCCTGGCAGAGCTCGATGCGCAGATCGAGGAGACACGAGGTTCCTGGGGATGATCTGCTCCCCATCCTGCCGTTCGATCCGCCCGACATGAGCAGCGGCTGTCATCGACTGGCACTCATCATGCGCTGATGCGCAACATCTACAGGATCACGGTCGAGCGGCCGTGCACGATGACGCGGTCCTCTGCGTGCCACTGCACGGCGCGCGCGAGCACGAGACGCTCGACATCCGCGCCCCGCCGCTGCAGCTCGGCCGCGGACTCGGAGTGGGTCACGCGGGTCACGTCCTGCTCGATGATCGGCCCCTCATCGAGGTCAGCGGTGGCGTAGTGGGCCGTCGCGCCGATGAGCTTCACGCCGCGCTCCTTGGCGCGCGCGTAGGGGTTCGCGCCGATGAAGGCCGGCAGGAAGGAGTGGTGGATGTTGATCACGGGTACGTCGATCCGGGTGAGGAAGTCCTGGCTCAGGATCTGCATGTAGCGGGCGAGCACGACCAGGTCGACGTTGCCCTGCAGCAGCTCCAGTTGGCGGGCCTCCATCGCGGCCTTGTCCTCGCCGGGTGTGTGCACGAAGGGCACGCCGAAGGCACGCACGGCGTCGGCGAGGTCGGGATGATTGGAGATCACCATCGCCACATCCACGTCGAGCTGTCCGCGTTGCGCGCGCCAGAGCAGCTCCATCAGGCAGTGGTCGTACTTCGAGACGAAGATCGCCACGCGCTTGCGGCGCGAGGCGTCGTGCAGCGACCACTCCATGTCGAAGCGCTCGGCGACGCCCTGCAGCGCGGCCTCGAGCGCGGGGCAGGCGGCGGCGAGGCCCTCGCGGTGGATGACGGTGCGCTGGAAGAACCGGCCGCCCTCGGCATCCGTGGAGTGCTGATCCAGGGAGATGATGTTCACGCCGTGCTCGGCGAGAACTCCCGCGATCGCCGCGACGATCCCGGGCTGGTCGGCGCAGGCGATCAGCAGGCGGGCGGTGTCGTGCTGGGACATGGATGCTCCTCGGGGTACAGGATCGATTCTGCCGTCCCGCGGCGCTCGCGGCGAATCGGCCGCTCGGGTGGGGGCGCTGTCGCTAGGGTGTGAGCGTGAGCGGCATCTTTCTCTTCCCAGGCGTTGCGTGGCGGGGTGCAGCGTGACGTCGATGGCGGAGATGTTCGCCTCGACGCGACGAGAGCTCGCGAGGATTCCGCAGGAGTGGCTCGGCGAGGAGCGGGCGTCGCGCTGGCGGGGGAGGCGGATCGTCCCTGTGGGCCGGGCCTGGCACCTGGGCGTGCTGCTGCTGACCGAGGACCGGGTGCTCGCGACCGGGGAGGTGCTGCGCGCTGCCGACCCCGGCAGGCGCGGCTACGCTGCCGAGTCTGCGCGCGAGCGCGCGCTGCGCCGCGAGCAGGCGCTGCGCGGCGGCTTCGAGCCGGGGGTGGTGGTGCATGTCGGGTGGTCCGAGATCGACCTCGCCGCCGTGGCGACCGGTGCGGCATCCGGACCTCTGGCTCTCGTCGAGGGCGTGCCGTCGGTCCGATGGAGCCGCGCGGGGGACCGGATGCCGCTGAAGGCGTACCTCGACGACCGGTTGTCGCTGTTGCGGGCTGAGGGCACCGCGCCACCGGGGCTCAGAGCTGGTTGATGCGCAGCAGGTTGCCTGCGGGATCCCGCACGGCGGCGTCGCGCACGCCGTAGTCCTGATCGATCGGCTCCTGCACGACATCCGCGCCACCGGTCGCGAGCTTCTCGAAAAGCGCGTCCAGATCGTCGGTGGCGAGCGTCAGGGCACCGTAGCTGCCCTTGGCGATGAGCTCCAGGATCATGCGGCGCTCCTCGTCGCCGATCCCGGGATCGACGGCGGGCGGGTGCAGGACGATGGAGGTTGTGGGATCGCCCGCGGGGGCGACGGTGATCCAGCGCATGTCCTCGTAGCCGACGTCGTTCAGCACCTCAAAGCCGAGGAGGTCGCGGTAGAACGCCAGGGCGGCATCCGGATCGGTCTGCGGGAGGAATGCGTGGTGGATCATGATCTTCATGGCGTGCGGTTCCTGATCGGCCGGGACACCTGCTTAACGAGGCATCGAGGGATGCCTGCCGGAACGGCGTCGGGGTGGTCTCGGTAGAGGCTCGGAGGGATGCCGACGAGTTCGGCGAAGCGCGTGCTGAAGGTGCCCAGCGACGAGAAGCCGACGGCGAGGCAGACCTCGGTCACGCTCAGGTCGCCGCGTCGCAGCAGCGTCATCGCGCGTTCGATGCGGCTGGTCATGAGATAGGAGTATGGGGATTCGCGGTACGCATCCCGGAACCGTCTGCTGAGGTGGCCTGCGGACATGTTCACCCCGCGGGCGAGCGCCGCGACGTCGAGCGGCTGCGCGTACTCGCGGTCGATGCGGTCCCGCACGCCCCGCAGCAGGACCAGCTCGCGCAGGCGCGCGGAGTCGGATGTGCGGGGTGGCGAGGTCACCTGGACGATCGTGTCACGGTGCGGGTTCGATGTCCAGGGTTCTGTGCGGGGCATCCGAACGCTACGACGTGGCCTTGGCCAGCAGCGTCGTGAGCTGCTTTTCGACATCGTCGTTCCATCCGATGACGGCGAAGCTCACCGGCCAGAAGATGCCGTCGTCGAGGGCCGCCGTGTCGTTGAAGCCGACCGTGGCGTAGCGGGCCTCGAACTTCGCCGCGTCCTGGAAGAAGGTCAGCACCTTGGCATCGCGGGCGTAGGCGGGCATGCCGTACCAGGTTCTCGGCATGAGGTCCGGGGCGACCCTGCCCACGAGCGCGTGGAACTTCTCGGCCAGCTCGCGGTCGGCAGGCGGCATCCCGGCGAGCCTCTCCTGGATCGCCTCCTCACCGGCATCCCGGTTCTTCTCGATCTTTGCCGCTTCGCGCAGCTCCTTGGCGCGCTCCTTCATCGCGGCCTTCTCGGCGGCGGTGAATCCTTCGTTCTTCTCTGCCATGGTTCGCTCCGTTCTCGTGCTCTCCACTCTAGGTAGCTCCGGGACGCGTGCGCTTCTCGATTCCTGATCAATACGGATGCGCGGCTCAGCGCGAGGAGTTCGCCGTGCGCCCGCGGGCGATGCCGACGAAGGTCTCGACATCCGGGGTCGTCCGCTCCCGCGGCCAGGCGAGGGCGACGGTCGATGCCGGTCCGTCGCGCAGGGGGCGGTGGTCGGCATCCCGGCGGTGGTGCAGCCGGGCCAGCGACATCGGCACGATGACGATCCCGACCCCGCTCGCGGCGATCGCGATGGCGTCGGCAGTGGTTTCGGGGGCGGTGAACCGTGGTGCGAGGGTGCCCGCGATGCGGGCACCGAGCACGTCGTCGAGCGGGACGATCAGGGTTTCGCCCTCGAGGTCGGCGGGGTCGAGTTCGTCGGCTGCGAGCAGGTGGGAGTCAGCGGATGCCACCACGACCGGCACCTCCTCGTAGAGGGGGATGATGTGCAGGTCGTCGCTGTCGAGGGGGAGGCGCGCCAGTGCCGCATCCACGTCTCCGGCGGTGAGCGCCGTGCGCTGTTCGGAGACGGTCAGGGGGATCAGTTCGAGCGGCACGCCGGGCATCCGCTCCCGCCAGGTGTCGATCCACCGGCCCGGGGTCGCGCCGGGAACCGCGCCGAGGCGGAAGATTCGCGGTGCGGCGGGCGGCGGTGCGTGCGATGTGATGCGCGCCTCGCGTCGTCCCCGTGCTGCCATGGGGTTCAGCCTATTGTGCGGTCAGGCCGCCAGCCACAGCCCCTTGCGATCGGTGGCAATGGCCGCGCCCGCGGGAACGGTCTCGTCGTCGCCGATCCGCGACCCGCGCGCGATGCGGGCACCAGCACCGACCGTCGTGCGCACCCCGATCTGGGCGCGGTCGCCCACGCGTGCACCCGAGCCGATGTGCGCATGAGCGTCGATGCGCGCGCCCTCGCCGATCTCGGCATCCGGTTCGATCCAGGCACCGCGGGCGACGTGCGCTCCAGCGGCGACGTGCGCGCCGGGTTCGACATATGCCCCGAGCGCGATATAGGCCCGCGGATGCACCTTCGCGCCGTGCGCGACGAGCCCGCGGCCATTGACGTGCTTGCGGTAGCGCAGCACCGTTCCCTGGTCGTCTTCGATGTCTACGTAGTTCTTGCCCACGAGTACCTCCCACCCGGAACACCCGGATATAGAGATAACCACGCGATCCTGTGATTCATTCCCAGGTGGGATCAGTGCTGGCACGCCGGGCACCAGAAGGTGATACGCTCACGCGTCGGATCGGACCCGATCACGCCCTGCCGGATGAGGGTGCCGCAGCGCCTGCAGGGGCGTCGGGTGCGCCCGTAGACCCAGGTCGTCTGCCCGCGGCGGCCGTCGCCCGTGAACGTGCGATCCGGCCGGTCGCGGTTGGCGCGGATCGTGCGCGCACCGAGGTCGAGGAGGGATGCGACATCCACCCCGTTCGCGGGCGTCGTCGGCAGGATACCGCGGAGGAAGAGCAGCTCCGCGGCGTACTCGTTGCCGAAGCCGGCGACGTTGCGCTGATCCAGGAGTGCGACATGGATCGCCCGCTGGTCGGCAGCGAGACGACGGGCGGCTTCTGCGGCATCCCAGTCATCGGCGAGCGGGTCCGGCCCCAGATGCGCGATCAGCGCCGGCTCTTCGCGCGTCGGCACGAGCTCGACCTCGGCGAGGTCGACCCCCACAGCCTCGCTGCGCGCGGTGCCGACGATCGCGCGCACGCGGAACGCCGGATGCCGCCACCGCTCGCCCGGTCGGTACACGAACCACGCGCCATCCATGCGTAGGTGCGAATGCAGCGTGTGCTCGCCGACGCGCAGGAGCAGGTGCTTGCCACGGGCCGCGACACCCTGCACGATCTGGCCGCGAAGGTCGGCAGCGGCCGCACGCGGCACGCGCAGGTCGAAGCGGGTGACCTCGTCTCCCGCCAGTGCCTCGTGCAGCCGTTGCGCGGCGCGGTGGACGGTATCGCCCTCAGGCATCGGCGAAGGACTCCGCGGTCATGCCACCAGCGTACGGGGACCGGTCCCGCGAACGCACCCGTTCGCGCCTCCGCTCGTGAATCCTCGGGACCATCCCGCGGTGTGTGCGCGAGTGGTCCCGCGAACACACGTCCAGAGCGCCGGAACGGTGAATCCCTGGGACCGCTCGACTGCGCGAGGGTGGGTGGCCCCAGGGGCACGTGGCGGCGGGCGAGAGCAGGGGTGGCCGTGGGGACCTCGTGTGCCGTGTCACAGCGCTTTGCGCAGGGTCAGGCCACGCGGGGTCTGCACGAAACCGGCTTCGTGCAGAGCAGTACCGAGGGTTGTGCCGTAGACGGTCTCGGCGTTCACCTTCTCGATCGTGAGGGTGTCCAGGCGTCGCGAACGGGCGGTGGCAGCGAGGTCGGCAGCTGCAGCCCGCAGTACGTGATCGTCGTCGCTGAAGGCAAGGGCCGAGCGCCCGCCGCGCTCGAGGTACAGCACCAGGGATCCGTCGACCAGCACGACCATACCGCCCGCCTTGCGGCCGGGGCGGTGCGAGAGTTCCTCGCGGCGAGGCCAGGCCAGGGCCGCACCGTAAGGGTTGGCGGGATCGGTCGCCGCGAGCGTGATGGCCTCGCGCGGGGGCGGGTCGGCGAGTGTGGCGTGCTCGCGCAGACGGTCCACCGTGATGGATGCCGCGAACTGCGCTGCCCCGAGCCCCTCGATCACATAGCCACGGCGGCACTGGCCCGCCTGCTCGAAGCCCGCGAGAATCCGGTACGCCTGGGCGAAGCCGCCGGGTGCTCCCTCGGCCTGCACGGCTCCGCGAGTGACGACCCCGTAGCGATCCAGCAGCAGTGAGGCGTTCACGGTGGCGCGCTGTGCGACCTCGGATGCGGTCGTCGCGGGCAGCAGCGACCAGCGCCCTCCGAGCGTCGGTCGCTGGGCCGCGGTGCGCCCGGTCGCGGCGAGGGGGATGCCGCGGTAGGTGCGGGTGCGCGGTGCGCGCCGGGTCACGCGGTGCGCCTGCGAGCCGCCCGCGAGGAGAGCGCGCACGGGGGCGAAGGTGTCGTTGGTGACGCGGCCCGCCCAGGTGAGCGTCCAGAGGGCATCGAGCACCTCCTGCTCGCTCTCGGCATCCGTCAGCTCGCGCAGGCGCGTGGCGAAGAAGCCGCCGCCGACCTGGATGGCTTGCAGCAGCCGGGCTTCGAGGGAGCCTTCGGCGATCTGTTCCTCGGGCACGGGAAGGGTGTACTCAGCCAGGCCCGCCGGATGCAGCGACACCCAGCCGTCGCGCCCGGGAAGCGTCCCGTGGCCGGCCCAGAGCACCTCGCCGCTCGCAGTCAGCTCGTCGAGCATGACGGGGGCGTAGTCGCGCACGCGCGCGGGGAGCACGAGCGACTCCCAGGCGCTGGCCGGGATCGGCACGCCAGCGAGCTGCTCGCAGACGGCGAGCACTCCGTCGACGCCGTCGAGCGGCCGGCGCAGGTGCTGCCAGGTGGGCAGGAACCGGGCGTAGGCTTCGGGAGGCACCGGCTCGACGCTGCCGCGGATCGCGGCGAGGGAGCGCATCCGGATACGGCGCAGCGCCTCGGTGTCGCACCACTCCTGCTCGGTCCCTGAGCCCGTCGAAGGGTCGGATCCCTCGGTCCCTGAGCCCGTCGAAGGGTCCGGCAGGAAGTACCCGCCCGTGACGCGCCCCTGCCCGGCGAGCCGCTGCAAGGTCTGACGGGCGACGGCGGCACCGATCCCGAACCGGATGGCGACAGCATCCGTCGTGAAGGGTCCGTGGGTGCGTGCGAAGCGGGCCGCGAGGTCGGCGAGCGGGTCGGTGACCGGCTCCAGGAAGGCGACGGGGATGCCGATGGGGAGCGCGACCCCGAGTCCATCGCGCAGGCGGCTCGCGTCTTCGATAGCCGCGACGCGAGGAACACCCGCGATGCTGACCTCGATCGCGCGCCGCGCCTCGACGAGGACGGTGAGTAGGTCAGCAGCCTCGGTCGTTGAGCGAGCCGAAGGCGAGTCGAAACGGGGCGAGTCGTGCGTATCGGTGCCGCGTTTCGTCTCGTCGCTGCGCTCCTCGCTCAACGA
>CAZHML010000010.1:6269-36870 GCA_964533745.1 uncultured Microbacterium sp. | reverse complement strand
CGAGAGGCCCGAGCAGGCGCAGCAGGTCGGCGACCCCCTCCACGCCGCGCGCGTGCCGGGCAGGATCGAGCCGCTGCACCTCGCGCTCGTACTGAGCGATCACCTCGGGGTCCAGGAGCTCGCGCAGCTCGACCGTGCCGAGCAGCTCTCCCAGCAGCGCCGGGTCGACCGACAGGGCCGCGGCCCGCCGCTCAGCGAGCGGTGAGTCTCCCTCGTACATGAACGCGCCGACATAGCCGAACAGCAGGTCGCGCGCGAAGGGCGAGGGCTGCGGCGGCTCCGTCTCGACCAGGCGGATGCGGCGCTCGCCGATCGCGGTCTGCATCCTGCGCAAGGAGGGCAGGTCGTAGACATCCTGCAGCACCTCGCGCAGGGTCTCGAGGATGATCGGGAACCGCGGATGCCGGCGCGCGACCTCCAGCAGCTGCGCAGAGCGCTGTCGTTGCTGCCAGAGCGGCATCCGCCGGTTCGGGTTCGCGCGCGGCATCAGCAGGGCGCGCGCCGCGCACTCGCGGAAGCGGGAGGCGAACAGGGCGGAGCCGCCGACCTCCTCGGTCACGAGGGCTTCGATCTCCTCGGGCTCGAAGACGAAAAGGTCGGCACCCGGCGGCTCGGCATCGGCATCCGGGACCCGCACGATGATGCCGTCGTCGCTCGCGACCGCCGCGCCCTCCACCCCGAGCCGCTCGCGGACGCGTGCGTTCACCGCGAGCGCCCACGGCGCGTGCACCTTCATGCCATAGGGGGAGTGCAGGATGACGCGCCAGTCGCCGACCTCGTCGTGGCCGCGTTCGACGGTGAGCGACTGGTCGGTGGGAAGTGTCCCGGTCACCTCGCGCTGCTCGGCGAGGTGCCCCAGGAGGTTCGCCTGAGCGCGCTCGTCGAGCCCGGCATCCGAGAGCCGCGCCGCCGCCTGCCCCGGGGTCGCCGCGCTCAGCTCGCGGGTGAACCTGCCGAGCGCCTCGCCCAGTTCGAAGGGGCGGCCGATGCCGTCGCCGTGCCAGAACGGCACGCGCCCCGGCTGGCCGTAGGCGGGGATCACGTTCACGCGGTCATGGGTGATCTCGGCGATCCGCCAGCTCGTCGTGCCGAGGGTGAAGACGTCGCCGACACGCGACTCGTAGACCATCTCCTCGTCGAGCTCGCCCACGCGCGCGCCGGTCGTCTCACCGGCGACGAAGACGCCGAACAACCCGCGGTCCGGGATCGTGCCGCCACTGGTGACGGCGATCCGCTGGGCACCGGGCCTGCCGGTGAGGGTTCCGGCATCCCGATCCCAGACCAGGCGCGGGCGGAGTTCGGCGAACTCGTCCGAGGGGAAGCGTCCGGCGAGCAGGTCGAGCGTCGCCTCGTAGGCCGAGCGCGGGAGCGAGGCGAAGGGGGCGCTGCGCCGCACCGTCTCGAACCACTCCTCCACATCGAGGGGTGCCAGCGCGCAGGCGGCGACCGTCTGCTGGGCGAGGATGTCGAGCGGGTTCTGCGGCACCGAGATCGCCTCGATCTGGCCCGCGAGCATCCGCTCGGTGACGATCGCAGTGTGCAGCACGTCGCCGCGGTGCTTGGGGAAGAGCGCCGCGCGGCTGATCTCGCCGACCTGGTGGCCGGCCCGGCCGACGCGCTGCAGACCGGATGCGGCGGACGGTGGCGCCTCCACCTGGATGACGAGGTCGACCGCGCCCATGTCGATGCCGAGCTCCAGGCTGCTGGTCGCCACCACGCAGCGCAGTACGCCCGACTTCAGCTCATCTTCGACGACCGCTCGCTGCTCTTTGGAGACCGAGCCGTGGTGGGCCTTGGCGAGCACGGGATCGGCACCTGCGGTGGTGCCTGACTGCGCGATCATCTCGGCCGGGAAGCGGGTTGGTCCCCTATCGCTCGCCTCGCGAGCGGCAGGCGAATCGGACCGGGGTCGCTGATCAGCGCTGTCACCGCGTTTCGACTCGCTTCGCTCGCTCAACGACCGGGATTCGTAGATCTCGTTCAGGCGTCCGGTGAGGCGCTCGGCCAGCCGCCGGGAGTTGGCGAAGACGATGGTCGAGCGATGCTGCAGGATGCGATCCACGATCGCCTCTTCGACGTGCGGCCACACGGATCCGGTGACCTCGGTGTACTCAGCGCTGCCGGTCCCCGAGCCTGTCGAAGGATCCGGCGCGCCAGGCGGGGGCGGCGGGTTGCGCATATCGTCGATGGGCACCGTGACGGTCAGCTCGAAGGTCTTCGACGCCGGCGGGGCGACGATCTCGACCGGTGCCTGTCCTCCGAGGAACCGGGCGACCTCGTCGATGGGTCGCACCGTGGCCGACAGCCCGATGCGCTGTGCGGGGGTCTCGAGCAGGGCGTCCAGCCGCTCCAGACTCACCGCGAGGTGGGCGCCGCGCTTGGTGGCCGCCACCGCATGCACCTCGTCGACGATGACGGTGTGCACGCCGCGCAGCGTTTCGGCGGCGCGACTGGTGAGCATGAGGTAGAGCGACTCGGGGGTGGTGATGAGGATGTCCGGGGGTGCGGACAGGAGCTTCCGGCGGTCCGCCGAGGTCGTATCGCCCGAGCGGACGCCCACGGTCACGTCCGGCGCGTCGAGTCCCAGGCGACGGGCCGACTGCCCGATGCCGATGAGGGGGGATCGGAGGTTGCGCTCGACGTCTACCCCGAGGGCCTTCAGGGGCGAGATGTAGAGAATGCGCGTGCGCGGGGGATCCGCGCCGGTCCCTGAGCTTGTCGAGGGGCTTGATGCCGGGGGTCCAGACTCCCCCGCACCTGCCCGCTCGCGGAACACGCTGTCCATCGCCCAGAGGAAGGCCGAGAGCGTCTTGCCCGACCCTGTGGGCGCGACGACCAGCGCGTGCCGGCCCGCCGAGATCGCATCCCAGGCCCCCGCCTGCGCCGGAGTGGGCGCGGCGAAGGCACCCCGAAACCAATCCTGCGTGGCCGGAGTGAAGCGCTCGAGCACGTCGCTCACCCGTCTATCTTCGCCGCTGCATCCGACATCGGCTCCCTCGCCATCATCCAGCTCGAGCGACGGACACCGCTCAGCGCACGACGACCGTGACCGTCGCCAGCCGCTGCAGCACTTCGTGGCTGATCGAGCCCAGCAGGAACCGGCGGATCGCGCCACGTCCCCGCGAGCCGACGACCGTCAGCTGGGCGGTCTCGGCGCGGTCGTTGATCACGGCGGCGGGATATCCCTCGACGACGTGCTCCTCGATCTGCAGCCCGGGGTAGGTCGATCGCAGCCCCGCCAGCGAGAGCGCGAGGATCTGGCTGGCGTGCTCGGTCATGCCCCTGCGGTAGTCCTCGGGGATCGTCATCATCGCGTTGCGAGGGGCGGCGATGGGAGTCCAGACGCTGATCGCGATGAGCGGCTCCTGCAGCCGATCTGCCTCGGCCGCGGCGAAAGCGATGGCCTGGCTCGAGATCTCGGAGCCGTCGACGCCGATGACGACGCCTCGTCGATCCGCCAGGTCGATATCGGGCACGACCGCGACCGGGCACTCCGCCCCGGCAACGATCCGAATGCCGTGGGCACCACGAGCCGGGCCTGCACCAGGCCCGCGGTAGTCGCTTCCGATCACCAGGAGTGCAGCGTCGCGAGACGCGTCGATGAGCTCCGAGACAGGATCGCCTGCCACCACCCGGGTCGTTACGCTGACCGCCGTCGCACTCATGCGCTCGGCGTGGGCATCCAGCATCTCCTGGGTTCGCGAGATCGCAGCATCCAGCACGGATCCCTCGCCCACGATGCCGATCGCTCCGCTGACGGTGCCCAGCAGCAGGACGTCCTGTTTGCGGGCCTCGGCCCGCGCGACGGCCCAGTTGACCGCCCGGGTCGACACAGGGGCTTCCGTCACTCCTACGACGATCGTGCCGGTCATCTCGCGCTCCTTCGTCTCGTGCTTTCAGCCTAGGGGCTCGCGTCGACCCGCGGCAGGGAGTCGACCTCGAGCGATGTCGGTGCTGCCGGGGGATACTGGGGACATGGCCGCGCACACGACGAACTACCTCGCGACCTTCATCGAGGTCGCCGAGGACTGCCCCATCGCCCACGCCGAGGAGCCGCCCGCGGGGGACGCTCCCACGATCGCCGCACTGCACTATCGCCTCATCGCGGAGCAGCCTTATGCACGCACCTCCGACGACGTGATCTTCCAGACGTGGGCGCTGCGTCAGGGCGTCGCTCCGGATGACGCGGCCGCGCGCGAGCGGTTCTTCTCGAGGGGGCAGCCGTGCCTGCGCGCGTCGCCGCTCGGCAAGCGCTACGGCTGGGGCACCCACCACGACGCCGAGGGGCGAGTCGCGATCGTGCGGAGCGATTCGGAGGAGTACGCGCGGCTGGCCGCCGATCCCGACCTGGCTCATACGCGCGCGATGCGCACGAAGCGCGCCTGAGCTGACCCGGATGCACCTATGCGGCGGGCCGCGATGGTCTTAGTCTGGATGTCATGGCGAACGACAACATGAGCAGCGGTGAAATGCGGCAGCGGATGACCTGGGGCGTGGGCATCACTCTCGCCGTCGCGGTGGGTGTCTCCCTCGGCGTGGCGATGGACAACATGTGGCTCGGGATCGTGATCGGCCTTGCGGTCGGTGTGGCCTTCTATGCCGCCATGGGTCTGTGGCGGAGGCCGAAGGGACCGGGCCACCTGGGCGAGACCGATGCCGCACCTCGCAAGGCCGCTGACGACGCGGAAGAGTGACCCCGGCTCAGCGATCCCTGGCCCAGTCGCTCATTTTCCCTTCGTGCACGAAGGCCAACCCGATCAGTACTCCGGCCGCGAGCGCGGCCACGATCGCCAGGCTGGTCGCCCCCGCGCCCAACACCACGCCCGCCAGGTGGTCGGAACCAAGCCTTGACGCCAAGGCGACTGCGGTTGCCACGAAAGCCGCGGGGATGATCGCACCGATGACAACCACCAATTCCGCCAGCGTCTGCGCATTCAACGCAGCCCGCGACTGGCCAAGGTGCAGCGCGAGAGCGAGTTCTACACGGCGCGAGCGCACCCATACCGTGCCGAGCAGTATTGCGAGCAGCACCGCTGTCGCCCGCATCCACCCAGCCGGGGAAGCTGCGACGAGCGCGTCGAGCGACCGAGGCTCGCCGAGGGATTGGTTGAGCAACTGCGTTTCGATCGACTGACCCTCGATCGGAATCACCGCGGTCAGCGGTAGCGAGCGGTGCTTCTCGCTCGGCGGCCATAAGGTGACCCAGCACTGATCGAATCGCTCGCCGCTGGATGGGATGGGCTCGACCACGGCGGAAGCGAGCAGGGGCAGCCTGCCGTCGTCGGGGTAGGGGAAGACACCTGAGAGAACTGTCTCGCCCGGGTCGAGTGCGAGAACGTCGCCGGGTTCGATGCCGAGCTTCATGGCTAGACTCTCCGACAGCAGCACGCCCGGCCCGGTGGCAGAGGTGGAGCCCAGCACGGCGAGCACATCTCCGACAGCCTGGATCCGAGGCTGCGCGAAACTCGGCAGCGCGGCCAGTGTAATCCCCTCGGGGCGCTCGCGCAGCGCCGCTGCGCCGACGACGCCCGCCACACCGTTCAGCCAGTCGCAGCGTTCGGCATCGACCCCGCCCGGTGACCGGATGACGGTCGTGGCCGCGCCGCTGGACAGGAAGGCATTGTATCGGTCGATCGCCATTGCGGTCTGCTGCGCGACGCCCGTCACGCCGAGCGCGAGCACCAGTACGAGAAGTCCCGCCAGTACCATCGGTCTGCTCGTGCCCGTGGCGGTGTTCCGCCACGCCTCACGAGCGATTTCACGTCGCTGCATGATGACTTCCGAGATCGATCACGACATCGCATTCGGCGCTGAGTGCGCGGTCATGCGTGGCGAGCACGACGATGCGATCCGGGCTTACGAGCTCTCGGATGACCACTCTGATCGACTCGGCCGTCATCGGATCGAGTTGCGCGGTAGGTTCGTCCAGTAGGAGGGCATCGGCATCCGATGCCGCTGCGCGAGCGAAGGCGAGACGTTGCGCCTCCCCGCCCGAGAGTCTGCGGAACTCGCGATCCCCGACATCTTCCAGCCCGAAGGCGCGCAGCAGCACGGATGCTCTCTCGCTCGCCTGACTACGGCCCATGCCGCGGAAGATCATCGGTTGCATGACGAGGTCGAGCGCCGTCCGTCGTGGATGGCCGACGGGGTTCTGCAGCACCCAGCCGACGCGATAGACGCCCTCGCGCACGATGCTGCCTGCCTCAGGCTGCCGAAACCCGGCCAGCAGCGAGAGCAGTGTGCTCTTGCCCGATCCCGACGGCCCGATCAACGCGTACAGCGATCGCGGACGCAGATCGAGGCTCAGCCCCTCGAACAGCGGCCTGCCGGTCTCGTGCCCGAAACGGATGCGATCGGCGACTATCCGCACGGCGTTTCCCGGGCTGGGAAGACATCGATGGCAGAGGGCGCTGAGCGGTCGATGAAGACATAAGACAGCCCCAGGCTCGAAGCGAGAATCGTGACCGGGTACGGGGTTCCGCTCTCGCTGACGCAGGCGTGTGCGCCGTTGATCCCGAACAGTGCCGAGGGAGGCACTGGATAGGCATCGATGGGCTCAGCAAGTTCCAGGATCGCGCCCAGCGCCTTCTCCTCGCGCCCCGAGGCGGCGGCACCTTCGCGGGTGGCGAGGATCGTGCGCACAACGGTGGGATCGTCGATGGGAGAGCCGGAGACCGGGACGCGGGCGTCGCCGAGGACAAGCACGCGCTCGCCGCTCACGACTGTTGCGTCGCTGCGGTACTCGATCGTTCCCGGGTCGCTCGCCAGGCGCAGGAGCGGGTCACCCGCTCCGATCCGGTCGCCGAGGCTCATGAGGCACTCCTCGATCTCCGCGTCCTCGGGCGGGACCCAGACGATGCTGCGCAGCGGCAGCACTCCCTGCTGCGCGCGTGGGGCGCGGAGACCTCGATCATGAAGGAAGGCCTGCACCGCCGCCTTCGTCTGCCGGTCGTATCGCCGCGTAGACGGTGTGTGGTAGCCGAGCGCACGTAGTTCGGATTGCACAGCGGCAACATCGGCACCCGTCTCCCCACCGCCCAGATCGCGGAACAGGGGTGCTTTCGTGCGCATGACGATGACCGGGCGCTGGTCGACCTCGGCGATGACTGTGCCCGTAGACAGGCTCTCGATCCCGGTGCATCGGTCACGGGTGATCGTGCCGGATACCGGACTTGTCACGGTGCGCTGGTTTCCTGGATGGAGGATGAGGGTCACCGATTGAGGGTCGGCGAACGACACGGCCTGCAAAGGGTACTGCGCGGTATCCGGATCGGTCTCCGCTGTAGCCTCCGGCACCCAAGCGACAAGCCATGTCGCGGCTGCGGCAAGAGTCGCGGCCACGACCGCAGCGAGAGCAGTCCCTCGCCACCCACTCATGTCAACCTGTGCCCGAAAGATGATGATAGCCGGGGTTCTGCTCGCACTTTGCCCCTTCTGCATCGTCCATCAACTGGGCGGTGAAGCCTGCATCGCTGGACGCCGCTCGGTAGTCGGCCCCGGTGAAGGGTGCTGTTACAAATCCGACAGCGACCAGGCACTCAGCTTTCAGGTCGTCCAGGTTCCGATTCTGCGGGTTCGTCAGCGTCGCGACGTAGAGCGACTCGATGGCGATGAATCCCTTGCTCTCGCAATTCTCCACGGCCTCGTCGACGAGTTCCTCATCCCAGGAGCCGCCCACCATCATCTGGAACATGCCCAACCCCGTGTCCTGGAGCTCTGCGATCAGGCCATAGGACCTTATGCATGCGATTGTCAGGTTCTTCACCTCGAGGTACTCATCGCGTGTGATGACATAGTCCTCAAGGATCTTCCGCTCAAGATCGGTCGTGGCCTGTTGTAGGGCCAGATCGAACTGAGTTTTGTAGGGCGACTCGATCTCCTGCTCGGCAGCAGTGCACCCCGCGAGCAGCGTCAGGCCCAGGGCCGCCGCTGCCGCTCCACCGATTGCCCGGTGCCTGGATGTTCCGCGCAGCAGACTGGACATGTGCTCGACCTTCCCTCCGGGTCGGCGACGGCTCTCGTTGCGTCCGCCGCCTTCGTAAGGGATATTTCCGCGCGTGGCCGTTGCGTTACAGGGTGGGCTCAGTTCTCGTCCAGGTCGTAGAGGATGTACGAGAACACCGAGCCCGCGGGAAGGCCGCCATCCGCACGGGTGAGATAAGTCTCGAATCCGATGACCCGCCCGGTGTCCAGCGAGAGGAACATCCGCTCCTCGGCCACTCCCGTCTCGTCCCGCGTGGCAAGCCCGACGATGGGACGTCCGCCCCGATCTACAGAGGTGCCGAGGACGTGGAGACCCCGCATACTATGCGCCCAGGAGAGCAGTCGTGCCTGCTGCGCGTTGGTGAGGGTCCAATCCTTGAGAAGGTGTCGAACGAAGTTGAGATAGCCGTGCGCGTCGTTTCCTCTCGGCAGGCCGCTCGATCGCCAGAGCTCTTCGAAGTCGTCGTCGGTTGTGCCCGGGGTGTCCGGGAAAGGCGTCGAGAATTCACCCGGCCCCCACTCCTCCGTCCGCAGGATTTGGCCCGGACGAGGGGCATCGGGAGGGGAAGAGAGCTCCGGGTCATCCGCCCAATACGAAACCCCTGCGACGACCGTCTGCCGCCCGGACAGATTCTCGTCCCACACCAGCGTCGACACTTCGGGACTGATGAAGAGCCCGCTCTCCCCTGGGTCGACCTGAGCGTAGTACCAGAGGAGGGATTCGACCTCGCGCAACGGCTCGGCCGGGCCGTCGGCAAGGCGTAGGCGGCTCACTGCATCGGTGATGAGCATCTCGATGCTCGCGCTGGTCGGCGTCCACTCCAGAGGTTTCGGTGTGCCTGCCGCGGCAGGTGGAGGAGTGAACAGCGAGGTGACCGGCACGGCGACGGCAAGGACTGCCGCGGCCGCCACGCCCACCACAGCGCGGCGCAGGGAACGACGCCGGGGGCGGTGGGATGCGACATGTGTGCTCCCTCCCCGCATGAGATCGGCAAGTTCGCGCTCGGCTCTGTCGGTCAAGGGCAAGTTGCGATGTCCGCTTGGGGGTCTTGCCGCCTTGATTCTCCGTTCAATCTCGTCCACGGTCCGCCTCCTCGTTCTCTCTGTTCATCTTCTCCAGCACCGACTTGAGGCGTGCACGAGCACGATGAATCCGCACCCGCACGTTTGTTGTGGAGTACCCCAGGATCGTCGCGATCTCTTCGCGAGTGAGGTCCTCCCAATGGGCCATGTAGAGGATCTCGCGATCGGCCTCGGGAAGCCTCCGGAGCGCCGCCCGCACAGTGAGCGCCTCGTCGTCGGCGGGCATTGTCGTCTGCCCCACATAGAACGGCCCCTCCGTGCGCAGGAAGTCGTTTGCGCGAGAGATCCGTCGGTACTCGTTCCCGATGACGTTGCGCAGAGTCTGGTAGAGCCATGGCAGCGTCAACTCCTCGCCATCGCAGTCACGCTGCCATGCGATCCGGAACACCTCTGCTGTCGCGTCCTCTGCATCGAAGACGCCCCCGATTCTCTGCTCGGCGACGGTCAGGAGTAGCCGGTAGTACCGGGCGTAGAAGGCGGCGAAGGAGTCCGAGGTCACGCGCACCCCTCCCCTCTGGCCGTGGTCGAGAGTACCTCTCTCTAGTTATTTCCCGACACGGTGGAATCGTTACAGACGACTCTGCGACTCAGCCTGCGGCATCCCGCCATTTCTCGAGGAACACGCGGATATCGGCGAGCTCCTGCTCCGAGATGCTGTGCGTGAGCCCCGGGTAGACCCGTCCCGAGAGGGCGGAGTGGTCGGGCAGCCACTGCGCGGTGTGGTCGATGTGGTGCGGCGGGATGACGTCGTCGTGCGAACCGCGTCCCCAGAACAACGGAGGGCGAAGCTCGCGTAGCACAGCATCGCCCGACAGCTCGCCGCCGGCGGCGTAGCCGCTGAGGGCGACGACCGCGCCGAACCGCTCGGGATCCAGGCGCATTGCCTGGATCGCCACCGCGGCACCCTGCGAGAAGCCGAGCAGCGCCGGTGATGCGGCATCCGGGGCCTCGGCGTCGAGCCACGCCAGCAGCGCCTGCCCGGCCGCCGTGATCGCCGCAGGATCCCTTCCGGACAGGTCATCGATCGCATACCAGGACCGCCCCGGCATCGGCCAGGGCGGTGTCAGAGGTGCCGCGACCGCGGCGACGACGAGCCCCTCGGGAAGGTAGGGCACCAGGCCGAACAGGTCGTTCTCGTCGGCACCGTAGCCGTGCAGCAGCACGAGCAGCGGCTTGCCGGCGCGCTCGGCGGCCGGGTGCGACCAGAGGGTCGCCGAGGCGTCGATGACGGGGGGATCGCTCACCCTCCTATCCTGCCAGCGCCCGTCGGCACGAGTGCCGCAGACGGGGCAGTTGTCGCGTCCTGTCGGAATCGGCCGCCGGATGTCGACGTCTGGTGGCACGTGCCATGGCCGCTCGCGAGAGGGGGAGCCATCCTGGGGTTCAGGATGCTAGAAAGGGAGCATGGCGGTGCGCACACCAGATCCTGACCCCGAGGGTGCCGACGAGCGACCCGGGCGGTTCGATGGCGTGCCGGGCAACCCCGCCTGGCTCAGCGAGATCGAACTGGCCGAGGCGCGCCGTAGGCTGCCAATGCTCTACGTCGAGGCGGTGCCGGTGCGCACCGACGGCCTCGGCCAGGTCACCGAGGTCGGGATGCTGCTGCGCTCCACGCCGCTGGGCGAGATGACCCGCTCGATCGTCTCGGGCCGGGTGCGCTTCGGCGAGACGGTGCGCGATGCGCTCTTCCGTCACATCGAGAACGATCTCGGCCCCATGGCCTTCCCGCTGCTGCCGCCGCAGCCGGTTCCCTTCACCGTCGCCGAGTACTTTCCGCTCCCCGGCGTCTCGCCCTACCACGACGACCGCCAGCACGCCGTCTCGCTCGCCTTCGTCGTTCCCGTCACGGGCACCTGCGATCCCCGTCAGGACGCGCTCGAGGTGACCTGGTTCTCGCCCGAAGAGGCGGCATCGGATGCCGTCGCCGCTGAGATGGAGGGTGGCCGGGCGACTCTGGTCCGCCACGCCCTGGCGAGTGTCGGCCTGCTGCGCTGAGGCCCCGATTCACGCCGCGCACCAGATAAAGCCGTAAGAGACCGCAATAGGCATCGCGCTCGGCAAGCGTGACGGGGTACTCTCGAAATCACACCCTCTTGGCTCATCGACGCACGCCCGGAGAGAGCCCGCCCCCGAGAGAGATTTAGAGAATATGTCTGACAACTCGGCACCCGACCGGAGTCACGGCACACCCTTCGACGAGCTCCTTGCGAGTGATCCGTCAGGGAGCGGTGCCGCCTTTTCATCCGCCTTCCGCGGTTATGACCGCGAAGAAGTCGACGGTGTGATCCGCGGGCTCACTCAGCGCGTCGACGGCGCAGCCGGGCGGATTGCCGCGCTGACGGCCGAGCTCGGTGCCGCTCAGACCCAGCTTGATACCACCCAGGCGAAGCTGGGTACTGCCGAGAAGCAGCTCCAGGTGCTCGCCGGCGAGTTGAAGAACGCCTCATCCGAGGGTGCCAGCGACCCTCAGTTCGAAGAGGTTCTGCGGGTCGCCGAGGATCAGGCGCGGGTCATCATCAGCAACGCGGCCACGCACGGCAAGCGCATCCTCGAGGGCGCTCATGAGGACGCGCAGAGGAAGGTTCAGGACGCGCAGGCCGAGGCCGCTCTGCTGCTGCAGCAGACGCGTCAGGATGCCGAGCAGGCGCGCCTGCGCGTGGAAGCCGACCTCTCAGCACACCAGGCACGTATGGAGCGTGAGGACGCTCACGCCGCTGAGAAGCTCGCGCAGACCGACCGGGAGGCGGGGGATATCCGCGCTGAGGCGCAGCGAGAGGCCGAGGAGCTGCGCGTTCAGGCGGAGGCTGAGATCGCCGAGCAGCGGGAGCGCGCGGAAGTGTCGTTGCGTGAGCTGCTGGCGCGGGCGGCGGCCGTCGAGGAGTCGCTGGCAAGGCGTCAGGAAGCCACGCGGCAGGAGTTCCGCGCCCTGCAGGAGCAGGCGACCGTCAACGCCGAGCGGATCACGAGCGACGCCCAGGAGCAGGTGGCCGAGTCCCTCGCTTACGCCGGGCAGGTTGCGGCGAAGGCCGACGAACTCGAGCAGCGTGCCCGCGCGCGGGCTGAGCAGATCGACACCGAGGCGCGGCTGCGCGCGCGGGAGCACCTCGAGCATGCCCGCACCCAGGCCCAGCACATCCTGCAGATCGTCACCAAGCATGCCGAGTCGATGGCGCAGGGTGCCGAGGAGCGCACGCGCGAGCTGCGCTCGCAGGAGCAGGAGCTGCGGAGCTTCACGGCCGATGTCACTTCGCTGATCCGCGTAGCCCTGCCCGAGAAGCAGAGCGGGGCGACCGGTGGCTTCGAGGGCGATGTCGACGAGGAGCTCGCCGCCTTGATCGCGCGGGTCGATCCGGCGGCGACGGAGTCGCTCGAGAGCGGGGCGGAGGCTGCGTCGGAGGGCAGGGAGTTCATCGAGGCTCCGGATGCCGGTGACGACGCGGAGTACGAGGTTGACGATTCTGAGGTCGACAACGCGGATGACGAATCAGAAGACGATGCGGACGACTCGGATGAAGAGGGTTCGGATGGTGACGAGGTGTCGGATGAGGGCGACACGGACGAGTCCGATGACGACGACGCGGACGACGATGACGATGACGACGACGATGACGATGCGGATGACGAGGATTCGGACGATGACGAGGACGACGAGTCCGATGAGGTCGCCCCAGAACCCGCGGGCGTCGACGCCATAGCGGCGCTGTTCATCTCGCCCGAGGGGACCGTCGCACAACCCTCATCGGACACCGACGTGCACGCCTCCCCGCGCTATCACCGCAAGTGAGTCCCGGTCGCTAAGCCGGGCCCACGCGCCTCGGAGGCTCCAGGCAACGCGAAGCGTTGGCTGGAGGGAGGCGTGGGGATCGAAGCGTCCGGGACCCAGAGTCTGCATGATCTGACGCGCCCCAATGGCCTCTTCGACAGGCTCAGGGACCTCGGTCCCGTGCTGCGTCCCGGTGAGGATACCCCTCAGGTGCCCGCGGTTTCTCGCGCGATCGCCGCGACGAAGGCGTCCACGTCCTCTTCGGTGGTGTCGAAGGAGCACATCCAGCGCACCTCGTTCTTCGTGGCATCCCAGTCGTAGAAGCGGAAGGATGCCCGCAACCGGTCGGCCACGCCGTCGGGCAGCGTTGCGAAGACCGCGTTGGCCTGCGTCGGCTGCGTGAAACCGACGCCGCGGATCGATCCGACGGCGATGCCGGCCTCGACCCCGGCGCGCAGGCGCGCGGCCATCGCGTTCGAGTGTCGGGCATTGCGCAGCCACAGGTCGCCCTCGAGCAGGGCCACCAGCTGCGCCGAGATGAACCGCATCTTGGAGGCCAGCTGCATGGAGTACTTGCGCGAGAAGATCAGTCCGTCGGATGCCTCGGGGTCGAGCACCACGATCGCCTCGCCGAGCATCGCGCCGTTCTTCGTGCCGCCGAGGCTCAGCACGTCCACACCGGCATCCCGGGTGAAGGCGCGCAGGGGCGCATCCAGAGCGGCGGCGGCGTTCGCCACCCGGGCACCGTCCATGTGCAGCCGCATCCCGTGCGCGTGCGCATGATCGGCGATCGCGCGGATCTCGTCGACCGTGTAGAGCGTGCCGAGCTCGGTGGACTGGGTGATCGAGACGACGAGCGGCTGCGCGCGATGCTCGTCGCCCCAGCCCCAGGCCTCGCGATCGATGAGTTCGGGGGTGAGTTTTCCATCCTCCGCCGGGACGGGCAGCAGCTTCATCCCGCCCATGCGCTCGGGGGCACCGCCCTCGTCGACGTGGATATGCGCGGTGGAGGTCGAGATCACCGCACCCCAGCGCGGCAGCATCGATTGCAGCCCGACCACGTTCGCCCCGGTGCCGTTGAACACGGGGAATGCGGCCACGCCCTCGCCGAAGTGCGCGGCCATCACCTCCTGCAGGCGCGCCGTGTAGGCATCCTCGCCGTAGGCGACTTGATGGCCTTCATTGGCCGCGGCCATCGCGGCGAGGACCTCGGGGTGGATGCCGGAGTAGTTGTCGGAGGCGAAGCCGCGCGTGGCGGGATCGTGCAGTGTGCTCACCCGTACAGACTATGTCGGTGGCGGCGACTACGCTCTACCCGTGGCCCAAGAGTCTCCCGCTGCTGAAGCACTCGGGCGCAAGCGCGCCTTCATCCAGGTGCTCATCAACACTGCGATCGCCAATGTGACCACGAGTTTCCTGTGGTTCGCGCTGACTTTCTGGGTGTACATCGAGACGCGCTCGGTGCTGGCCACCGGCATCATCGGCGGCGCGTACATGCTGCTGGTCTCGATGTTCGCGATGGTGTTCGGCACGATCGTCGACCGGCACCGCAAGCACACGGTGATGGTGCTCTCCAGCATCCTCTCCGCCGCAGCCTTCGTCATCGCCGGGGGGCTGTATCTGTGGCATCCCGAGTCCGTGCTGCTGAACCTGGGCGGGCCGTGGTTCTGGGTCTTCTCAGGCATCATCCTGCTTGGCGGCGTCGTCGAGCAACTGCGTAGCATCGCCCTGTCCACAACCGTGACCCTGCTCGTCGAAGAGGAGCGCCGCGCCAACGCCAACGGCCTCGTCGGCACGGTGCAGGGGCTGGCCTTCGTCGTCACGAGCGTGTTCTCGGGGCTCTCGATCGGCTTCCTCGGGATGGGCGGAACCCTCGCCATCGCCATCGGAGCGATGGTCGTCACTTTTGTGCACCTGCTGTTCGTGCGCATCCCCGAGAGCCAGCCCGAGCCCGAGGAGGGCGGCTCGCACGCGCTCGACCTGCGCGGCAGCATCCGGGCCATCCGCCTCGCCCCGGGGCTGTTCGCGCTGATCCTGTTCTCGACCTTCAACAACCTCATCGGCGGCGTCTACATGGCGCTCATGGATCCCTACGGTCTTGAACTGTTCTCGGTGCAGATGTGGGGTCTCGTTCTCGGCATCGCCTCCACCGGATTCCTCGTCGGTGGGGCGATCGTCGCGAAGTGGGGTCTCGGTCGCAAGCCCATGCGCACGATGCTGCTTGTGGTGGCCGCAATGGGCGTGCTCGGCACGGTCTTCATGATCCGGGAGTGGTGGGCGCTGTACGCGGTCGGCATCTGGCTCTACATGGCCCTCGTGCCTCCGGTCGAGGCGGCCGAGCAGACGGTGATCCAGAAGGTGGTGCCCTTCTCGCGCCAGGGGCGCGTGTTCGGCGTGGCCGCGGCGATGGAGGCCGCCGCCGCTCCCATCACCGCGTTCCTCATTGCCCCGATCGCGGAGTTCTGGGTGATTCCTTACATGAATACCCCCGCCGGCCAGGAGCGCTGGGGGTGGCTGCTCGGAGAGGGCGAGGCGCGCGGGATCGCCCTGATCTGCTTCTTCGCCGGGATCATCATGGTGATCGTCGCGTTGCTCGCCTTCCGCAGTCGCGCCTACAAGACGCTCAGCGAGCTGTACGCTCGGGGGCCAGAGGATGCCGGTGGCGGGGATGCCGGGGGCAACGCGGATGCGGCGGGCGCGGTCGGAGCAGAGGCCCTGCCGCCGGTGCCCGGTGGCGCGGGTGCGCCGTCTCTGCCCGAGCCGGGCGGCGACTGAGTTCTCCATCGACGGGAGTCATTATCCCCGGTCAGCCCCACAGGTGCGGCGAGTAGATTTGGGGTGTCAGCACGAGCGGGCGACAGCTCGAACAGGAGGACGCCATGGAACTGAAGGACAGAGTCTTCGTCGTGACGGGTGCCGGTAACGGCATCGGCCGCGAGGTGGCGGTCCAGCTGCTCGATGCCGGTGCGCGCGTGGCCGGGGTCGACCTCAGCGAGAGAGGTCTGGGCGAAACGGCATCCCGGGCCGAGGCGGGCGAGCGGTTCAGCATCCACGCTCTCGACATCACGAACCGCGACGCCGTATTCGGCCTCCCCGAGGCGGTCACCGCCGCGCACGGCCAGGTCGACGGCCTGGTCAACGTCGCCGGCATCATCCAGCGCTTCGTGCCCGTGATGGAACTGACCTTCGAGGACATGGAGAAGGTCATGAACGTCAACTTCTGGGGTGTGATGAACATGTGCAAGGCCTTCCTGCCTCTGCTCGTCGAACGTCCCGGGGCCTCGCTCGTCAACGTCGCGAGCATGGGTGCCTACGCCCCGGTGCCGGGCCAGTCGGTGTACGGCGCGTCCAAGGCGGCGGTGGCACTGCTCACCCAGGCGCTGTACGCCGAGTTGATGAAGACCGGCGTCGCCGTCACGGTGATCTATCCCGGCGCGATCGCGACCGATATCGCCGCGAACTCCGGCGCGATGCCCGCGAACACGGCAGCGAAGGATCCCGATGCCGAGCCCTCGACCTACAAGACGACCCCTGCGCCTGACGCCGGGCGGGTCATCGTCACGGCGATCCGCAAAGGCTCCTATCGCGCGACGATCGGGTCGGATGCCGCGGCGATGGACAAGCTCACGCGCCTGAACCCCAAGATGGCGACCGAGATCATCGCCAAGAAGATGGGCGACCTGCTCGGCTGAGGCGCGCGGACAGGCCTCGGTCGCTGAGCCTGTCGAAGCGCCCGAGGCTCGGGGTCGCTCTTCGACAGGCTCAGGGACCGAACCCAAAGCTTCAGGGACCGAACCCAAAGCTTCAGGGACCGAACAACCCGCTCAGACGTCCAGGTCCACGACCCGGTCGTTGATGTAGCGGGCGTGCGCGTCCCACAGGTCGACGAACTCTCCCGCGACGACGCCCTCCATGCCTTCCAGGCCCTTCACGCGAAAGATCATCGCCGCCGCGCGCTGCTGCTCACCGGCATCCCGTGCCGCCTTCGCGAAGCCCTGCGCGATCGCGCGCACCCAGGCCTCGCTCGCCGCCTTCACCGCGGCGTAGTTCGCGCCGCCCGCGAGGGGCCGGGTCACCGCTTTCGACGAGACGATCGCCAGGCGCCCGGCACCGGACGCCCGCAGATCGGGGTAGAAGACCCGGCTGACGTTGCGCAGCACCGTGAACGAGACCTCCAGCGCACGGTAGTCCTCGTCGCTCTGCGCGGGGATCCCGCCACCGCCGCGCCAGCCGCCCACGAGCGGCAGCACGCCGTCGGCCGTGCCCTCCTGCTCGTGCAGGAGCGCCGCCAGCTCCTCCACCGCGGCGAGGTCGGCGAGGTCGCACACCTCGGTGCGCGCCCCGAGCTCGGCGAGCACCTTCAGCCGCCGCTCATCCCGAGAGATCGCCACCACCCGCGCCCCGGCCGTCACCAGGGCACGGGTGGTCGCAAGGCCCAGCGCGCTCGTCGCCCCCGCGAGGACGACGAGCCGCTCGGACAGATCAGGCATCGCCCGCCCGGATGCCGACGGTCGACTCGATCACGGGGTGCATCTTCTTCTCCAGCGCCTCGAAGAACATCGACAGCGGGAACTCGTCGTCCAGCACCGCGTCGGTGTAGCCCTTCGCCGGTCCCGCGAGAATCTCGTCGGACAGCCCGCGCGCCCATACGGACGCCGGATGCGGAGTCAGCACGGAGCGAACGAGATCGTAGGCCGCGAGCCAGTGCACCAGCTTCGGCCGGTCGATCGAGCGCCAGTACAGCTCGTCGATCTGCTCGCCGAGCGCGACGACGGCATCCGGAACCCGATCCCATTCGAACGCGAGTTGGGTGTCGGTCCAGTGCAGCACGCCGCGCTGGTGCAGCCACGCGAACAGCAGCTGGCCACCGAGTCCGTCGTAGTTGCGCACGCGCGAACCGGTGATCGCGAAGCGGAAGATCCGGTCGAAGATCACCGCGTACTGGACGAGGGCGGCGTGCTCGAGCATCTTCTGCTCGTTCGCCGTCAGGTCGCCCTTCGCGGTGAGCCGCTTCTGGATCGCCACGCTCTCGCGGAACGCTGTCAGATCGCAGCGCAGCTCCTCCAGCGAGTAGAGGAAGTACGGCATCCGCTGCTTGATCATGAAGGGATCGAACGGCAGATCGCCGCGCATGTGCGTGCGGTCGTGGATGATGTCCCACATCACGAAGGTGTGCTCGGCCAGCTCTGCGTCGTCGAGCAGGCGCAGCGCGTCCTCGGGCAGGTCGAGCTTGGTGATCTCGGCCGCTGCTCGCACCACGCGCCGGTAGCGCGCCGCCTCGCGATCCTGGAAGATCGCTCCCCAGGTGAACGTCGGGATCTCGCGCATCGACACCGTCTCGGGGAACAGCACGGCCGAGTTCGTGTCGTAGCCGGGGGTGAAGTCGACGAGCCGCAGCGAGACGAACAGCTTGTTGCCGTAGTCGCCCGCCTCGAGGTCGGCGACGAACTCCGGCCAGATCGTCTCGACGATGAGCGCCTCGACGAGCCGGTCGGGGGATCCGTTCTGCGTGTACATCGGGAAGATCACCAGGTGCCGGACGCCGTCCTGGCGGTGCTCCTGCGGTTGGAAGGCGACGAGCGAGTCGTAGAAGTCCGGAATCCCGAAGCCCTCGTCGGCCCAGCGCTCGAAGTCGGCGACGGATGCCGCGAGGTAGGCGGCATCGTGCGGGAAGGCGGGAGCCAGAGCCCGGATGCCCGCGACGATCCCCGCGACGTGCTCGCGCGCGGCGGCGTATGCCCCGGTCCCTGAGCTTGTCGAAGGGTCGGGGATCGAACCGTCGTGCACCTGCAACTCGCGCAGGGCCAGCACGGCCGCCTTGAGCGAGAGCCAGGCTGCGGAGGTCTCCGCGGTGCGCGCTTGTGCGGAGCTTGTCGAAGCATCCTCGACGACCTCGGGCTCGCCGACGATGGCCTTGGTCACGACCTGGTCGTGCGTGGCGCTCTTGTGCATGGGAACCTCCGATCTTCGAGCTCGGCGCGGGCTGTGGCTCTTGATGAGTCCCGCGCGGATTTGGTGATGAGAACAGCCTACGCAATAGGATGCCTGCGTGGCAGGTTCATCCAAGAGCACCAAGAAACGTCGCTCCGCGCGGCGCACCAGCGGCAACCCGGCAAAGCGTCCCGTCGTAGAGGCAGGTCCCGTCCGGCTGCGCGACTGGATCGGGGCAGCGCGTCTGCGCACCCTGCCGCTCGCGATCGCCCCGGTCGTCATCGGCACAGGCGCGGCGCAGCTCTGGTTCGCCGATGCCTTCCACTGGGCGCTGGCCCTCGCCTGCCTGGCCGTGGCGATCTGCCTGCAGATCGGGGTGAACT
This sequence comes from uncultured Microbacterium sp., assembly GCA_964533745.1. Lineage (GTDB taxonomy): Bacteria > Actinomycetota > Actinomycetes > Actinomycetales > Microbacteriaceae > Microbacterium. The sequence goes on along the minus strand of CAZHML010000010.1, from coordinate 17,727 downwards.
TCGCCAACGACTACAGTGACGGCATCCGAGGCGCTGACGCGAACCGGGAGGGGCCGATGCGGCTCACGGCGTCCCGTCGCGTCTCGCCCAAGGCTGTGCTCGCGGTCGCGCTGATCTTCTTCGCGCTCGCGGCAGCAGTGGGCATCGCGATCGTGATCCGCACGGAGGAGTGGTGGCTGCTCGCGGTCGGTGCCGCGTGCCTGCTCGCGGGCTGGTTCTACACCGGGGGCAAACGCCCCTACGGCTATGCGGCGCTCGGCGAAGTCTTCGTTTTCGTCTTCTTCGGTCTGGTGGCCACTCTCGGCACGACCTGGGTGCAGGTGCGCTACCTGCCCGATGCGGCGTGGTTCGGTGGCGTGATCGCGGGGCTGCTCGCCTGTGCGGTACTGCTCACCAACAACCTGCGCGACCTCGATCACGACCGTGCGGTGGGCAAGAAGACTTTGAGTGTGCTCATTGGCCGCAACGCCTCGCGGGTGCTGTTCACGGTGTTCGTCATCGTCGCCTTCTTGCTCGTGGCATACATCGCCCTGCTCCTGCCCATCGCGTGGCTCACCCAGCTCGCGTGGCTTGCGGCAGCTCCGGCGATCCTGATCGTGTGGACCTACCGGTTGCCGCGGGAGCTCGTCGTGGCGCTCACCCTGACCTCGCTGACCTCACTGCTCGTCGCAGGCGGGCTGTACTGGGCGTTCGTGGGATAAGAGCCGGCGCGCGAGGGTGCGGATCGCTTGCGAGCCGGTCGTAGCGCGGGGCGACGGCGTCACTCGGTCGCGGTGTCTTCGATCTTCTCGTCGGCCACCTCGTTCCGGCGCTCCTCGCGACGTCGGTGGATCGCGACGGACGCCTCCGAGAGAGGCGCGCGAAGGAAGATCAGCGAGAGGCTGAGCCCGATCAGCGTGGCGAAGATCACCGCGAGCCACCAGTACTCCCGGAAGATCGGGAAGAACAGCAGCATGATCCCGAGCGGTACGAAGAAGGCCAGCAACCGCAGGATGGTGTAGACGAGCAGGGGCGGCAGCTTCATGCTCTCAGTCTACGGATGCCGATTATGTCCCTCCCGTGAGCGCGCGCAACGCCGGTGCCAGTCGTGGCGGATCGCGCCCGTCCACCCTACGAATGCACGACTCCCGCACGAATGCACGACGAAAACGGCGATTCCCTCGTGCATTCGTGTTCTTCTCGTGCATTCGGGAGAGGGGGGATGCCGGACTCACAGCGAAACCTGAGGTAACCCACTAGCGAAAAAGATCACGAGAACGTAACGTCGATGTCATCGCGGCGATCCGGGCGGTCCCGGACTCCGGCTCATAACCGGCAGTGTTGCGGGTTCGACTCCCGCCGTCGCGTCGAATGCCGTTTGCCCCGCTCGGGATGCTGCATCCGGCGCGGCCACGGCGAAGATGCCTACACTGGAGGCATGTCGCGAGTGCTCATCGTCGGCGGTTTTCTCGCCGTGGTGTTCTGGATCTTCAGCGTCGTCGACTGCGCCGTGCAGCCCTCGACGCGCCATCGCGGCGTCTCCAAAGGTGCGTGGCTCGCGATCGTGATCCTCATCCCGGTTCTGGGCGGCGTCCTGTGGTTCGCGATCGGCCGCGTCCGCTACGGCCGCGGCGGCGTTGCGCGCGTGCTGGCTCCCGATGACGACCCCGACTTCCTTCGCCGGGTCGCCAACGCCGAATCCGATGCCCGCATCGCCCGACTCGAAGAGGAACTCGCCCGCCTCGAAGAAGAGGACGAGGGCGAGACAGGCCCCCGGCGGTGACCGCCGGATCGCCGCGTTCGCCGGCGACGGACTTCGCCCTCGCCCTGCTCTCCGGCCTCGTCGCGCACGGCGTGCGGGACCTCGTCCTCTCGCCGGGATCGCGCTCGCAGGCACTCGCCCTCGCTGCTGTGCGCCTCGCGCGCGAGGGGGTGATCAGCGTGCACGTGCGGATCGACGAGCGCGTGGCCGGCTTCACCGCGCTGGGCATCGCGCGCGCGAGCGGCGTCCCTGCCGCGGTGCTGTGCACCTCGGGCACGGCCGCGGCGAACCTGCTGCCCGCCGCCTTGGAGGCCTTCCATGCGGGGGTCCCGGTGCTGTTGCTGACCGCCGACCGGCCGCCCGAGCTGCGCGGGGTGGGGGCGAACCAGGCGACCCGTCAGCCCGGGCTGTTCGCGGGCTTCGTCCGCTTCGAGAGGGATGCTCCGGTGCCGGGCGGTCCGACCGCCGACGCCTCCGCCGAACCGGCGGTGCTCGCGGCGGCCGCTGTGGCGGCCGCCCTCGGTGCGGATGACGGCTCCGGCATCCGGGGTCCGGTGCATCTGAACCTGCCCGCGCGCGAACCGCTCTCGGGCGCTCTGCCCGAACGCATCGAAGTGACGCCCGGCCTCCCGCCCGCCGTGCCGGACCCCGCGCAACACGAACTCGTCCTCGGCCCGCGCACGGTCGTCATCGCGGGCGCCGATGCCGGACCGGCTGCCGAAGAGACCGCCCACGCGGGTGCCTGGCCGCTCATCGCCGAGATCGTCAGCGGTGCTCGTTACGGCCGCCAGCTCGTGCACGGATATCGCGGCCTGCTGGACTCGAACTCCCTCGGCGGCAAGATCGAGCGCGCCGTCGTGTTCGGGCATCCCACGCTCAGCCGCGAGGTCACGGCCCTGCTGTCGCGGCCGGATATCGAAGTCGTCGTCGTGCGGGGCGGGGGAGAGGCGCTGAACCTCAACGGCCGGACCCTGGCGGTGGGTGCCGTGCGCGTCACCGCGGGGGTGCCTGATCGCGCCTGGCTCGGCGCGTGGCTGGAAGCCTCCGCCGCTGGTGTCGTCGATCTCAGCGAAGCCGCTCCCGACCAGAGGGGTCTGTTCTCGCAGGATCGTCTCGCGCGCGGGAAGGCCGTGCGCGCTGAGCTCGACGCGGTGCGGCGGCCCCTGGACCGTGCCCTCCTCGTCGATGCGGTGTGGCGGGCGACCTGGCCGCACGACCGGCTGATGTTCGGCTCATCCCGTCTCGTGCGCGTCGCCGATGCGGTGCTGAGTGGCAAGAAGGTGCCGGTGCACTCGAACCGGGGTCTCGCAGGCATCGACGGCACCATCGCCACGGCCACCGGCATCGCTCTTGCCAGCCAGGCAGGCGGCGCACCCGGGGTCACCCGCGTGCTGCTCGGCGACCTCGCCCTGCTGCACGATGTCGGTGCCCTGCTGCTGCCGCGCGACGAGCCCACCCCCCGGATGCAGGTGATCGTCGGCAACGACGGCGGGGGGACGATCTTCGACGCTCTGGAGGTCGCGGCATCCGCCCCGCCGGGCGATCTCGACCGCGCTTTCTACACACCTCACACCGCGGATCTCGCCGCGCTCGCCGCCGCCTATGGCTGGGAGTTTCATCGCATCACGACGCGCGCGGCTCTGGATCAGATCCTGGTGGCACCCGTAGTCGGGCCGCAGCTGATCGAGGTTCCGTTGGTGCGCTGACGCACCGGCATCCGGCACAATGGGCCGATGGGAAAGAAAAGCTGGAAAGAGGAAGCATCCGGAATCCTGCGTGTCGGCCCGGGATTCTCGCTCGCCGATGTCGATCCCGACAGCACGCCGGGCTTCGCTGGCAGCCGGGCCGACGGCGAGAAGGTGCTCGCGCGCGGCCTCGAAGACCTCAGCGAGTTGCAGGAGCGCCTTTACGCCGCGAGCCGGTCGGGAGCGCGGGATGCGGTGCTGCTGGTGCTGCAGGCGATGGACACCGCCGGCAAGGGCGGGATCGTGCGGCACGTCGTGGGCGCGGTCGACCCGCAGGGCGTGGCGCTGGCCGCCTTCAAGAAGCCGACCGCCGAGGAGGCCTCCCACCACTTCCTGTGGCGGATCGAGAAGCGCATCCCCCAGCCCGGGTTCATCGGCGTCTTCGACCGCTCGCACTACGAGCAGTTGCTCATCGTCAAGGTGCGCACGCTCGAGCCGGCGGAGGAGACCGAGAAGAACTACGACGTGATCAACGAGTTCGAGCAGCGACTCGTGGGCGACGGCATCCGGATCGTGAAGGTCATGCTGCACATCTCGGCCGACGAGCAGAAGGCCCGTCTGGCCGAGCGCCTGGAGCGTCCGGACAAGTACTGGAAGTACAACCCGGGTGACGTGGATGAGCGCCAGCTCTGGGACGACTACATGGCCGCTTACCAAGCGGTACTCGATCGCACCTCGACTGAGAACGCGCCCTGGTACGTGATCCCGGCGAACAACAAATGGTACGCGCGCCTGGCCGTGCAAGATCTGCTGCTGGCGGCCCTCGAGGACATCGACCCGCAGTGGCCGGCTGCCGACTTCGATATCGAGGTCGAGAAGCGGCGGCTCGCGACGACCTGAGCATCCGGTGGTCCGACGGTGGTAGTTGCGTCATCGAGTACTTGATGTGATATAGTACTTGTCATGACACAGGACGACGCCTTCGCCGCCGATCTGCTGCGCGGTCACACCGACACGATCGTGCTCGGAGTGCTCCGCCGCGGCGAGCGGTACGGCTTCGAGATCTACAAGGCCATCCGGGATGCCACCGGCGGCCGCCACGAGATCAAGGAGGCGACCCTCTACGCGACCTATCGCCGCCTGGAGAAGGACGGGCTCGTCGAGTCCTACTGGGGCGACGAGACGCAGGGCGGGCGCCGCAAGTACTACCGCATCACCGATGCCGGCCACGCCGTCTACCGGCGCAACGTGACGGCCTGGGCCGCGACCCGGCGCATCATCGACTCCCTGCTCGACACGAAGGACGAGGAAGAATGAACACGCACATCCACCGGCTCCTCGATGAGGCCTTCGCGGCCATCGACATGACGCCGGAGATCCAGGATCTGAAAGAGGAGATCCGCGGCAATCTCATCGCGCGCGTCGCCGAACTCGAAGAAGCCGGCGCCCGTCCGGCCGAGGCGGCGCACCGAGCGGTCGCCGAACTCGGCGACGTGCGCGAACTCGTCGCCCCGGAAGCCGGCGCTCCCGTTCCGGCCGGCTACGACTTCGCCCGTCACCGGGTCCGGCCTCAGCCTGGTTTCGTCGTGCGAGTGACCGCGTGGGCGATCATCGCCGTCGCCGGGATCACGCTCGGCGTGCTCGGCGCGACGGGGATGCTACACCTGCCCATCGGGCCCGTGATCGGCCTGTTCGGCCTCGCGGCGACGGGTCTCGGGCTGGTCGTCGGCGACGCGCTCCGCCAGGAGACCACGACCAACCACCCCATGCCGCAGAACCGCGCGAGCGGATACGCCCTCGCCACCTTCCTCGGGGCCTACGGACTCGGGTTCGCAGGCATGGTCGCGCTCGGTGCGCTGCCGGTGTGGGCGGTCGTGTTCGCCGCGCTCGGCGTCATCGCCTCGGTGATCCTGTTCGCCTTCCTTGGTGCGTCGCAGACCAACCGCCACAAGGCGTGGGTGCGGCGCTACGCCGAGGCGCAGCGTCCCGCCAACCGCTTCGAGGAGGAGCCCGAGACGGCCGCGCGCTTCGGCATCTACACCGTCGTGATCTGGGTCGCCGCCTTCGGAGCCTTCGTCGCCCTCGGCTTCACCGCCGGCTGGTGGTGGGCGCCACTCGGGCTTCTCGGTGGCCTCGCGACGATGATGCTCGTCCTGGCCCGCATGCTGTTCGGCCCGCGGAACGGCGCCTGACGCCGCCTCGCCCCCCAGCGACCACACCCATCTGAACGGAAGGGATGCTCCGCCATGCCTGCACTCCAGGACACCCACCCCGCGATCGTCGTCGACGGCCTCGTCAAGGTCTATCCCGGCAGGGGGCGCCGACCCGCCGTTCGCGCTGTCGACGGCCTGAGTTTCACGGTCCCCACCGGCCGCGTGTTCGGACTGCTCGGTCCGAACGGCGCGGGCAAGTCGACCACGACCAAGATCCTCACGACGCTGTCACGACCCACGTCGGGCACGGCCCGGGTCGTCGGGCACGACGTGCTGCGCGCACCCGACGACGTCCGCCGCGCGATCGGCTACGTCTCCCAGGGAGCGTCGACCGACCCGCTGCTCACCGCGGCGGAGAACCTCGAGATCGCCGCCCGGCTGCGGGGGGTCGGCGCAGCCGGCGCCGCACGCACGGCGCGGCGGCTGCTCGACGAGTTCGGGCTCGCCGAAGCATCCCGTCGCCCTGTCTCGACGTTCTCGGGCGGCATGCGCCGCCGGCTCGACGTCGCCTCCGCCCTCGTGCACCGGCCGCGCGTGCTGTTCCTCGACGAGCCGACGACGGGGCTCGACCCCGAGGCGCGCGCCGCGATGTGGGCGGAGATCCGCCGGCTGTCGGCCGAGGAGGCGTTCACCGTCGTGCTGACGACGCACTACATGGAAGAGGCAGACCGCCTCGCCGACGAGCTTCTCATCGTCAATCGCGGGCGTGCCGTCGTGCAGGGGACTCCCGCTGCGCTGAAGGCCGCCCTTCACGGGGACTCCCTGCGGGTGTCGCTCGTCGAGCCGGACGCGGACGCCGTGCGCGCGGCCGTGCGCACCGTCCCCGGTCTGCGCGACGTCGTTGTCGAGGCGTCCGGCGTCGACGGTGTGCTCGTCGCCCGTACCGACGACGCCTCGTCCGCCGTCGGCGCCGTCATCGCGGCGCTGGATGCTGCGGGCGTCCGTTTCGAGCAGGTCGCGGCGTCTCACCCCACCCTCGATGACGTGTACCTGCACGCCGTCGGCTACACCTTCGGTGACCCCTCGACGAGCTCGGCGACCGGCGCCGTTCACGAGGAAGGAGCAGCAGCATGACCGCGCTCACACTCGCCCCGCCGTCCCGGGCGGGCTGGTTCACCCAGACCGGGCAGGTGCTGCGGCGCTGGCTCATCGGCTCCTGGCGACAAGCATGGGGACCGGTCATGTCCCTCCTGCAGCCCGTCATCTGGATCCTGCTGTTCGGACAGGTGTTCCAGTCGCTCGGGTCGTTGCCGGTCTTCGCCGACGCGGGCTACATCGACTACCTCGTGCCCGGCATCCTCATGATGACGGTGCTGTACTCCGGTGCGTGGGCCGGCACGGGCTACATCGACGACATCGCGTCGGGCGTGATGGATCAGTACCTCACCGCGCCCCTCTCGCGCACGGCGATCATCACCGGTCAGCTCGTGCAGCAGCTCGTCATCAACCTCGCGCAGGCGCTCGTCGTGCTCGGGATCGGCTGGCTCGCCGGAGCGCGGTATCCGGGCGGCGCGGGCGGGGTGCTGGTGGTCGTGGGCGTCGCGACGCTGCTCGCGACGATCTTCTGCTGCTGCTCGACGGCCGTGGCTCTGACGACGCGCAGCCAGGTCGCGCTCATCGGCCTGTCGCAGATGATCGTGCTGCCCGCGACGTTCCTCTCGACGACGATGATGCCGGCAGCTCTCCTGCCGGAGTGGGTGCAGAGCATCGCGCGCTTCAACCCCATGACATGGGCCGTCGAGCTCGGCCGCAGCGGGTTGTCGGGCGACTATCCCCACCCGGGATGGTGGCAGCTGGGCGCACTCGTCCTGCTCGCCGGTCTTGCCTTCCTGTGGGCCGTGCGTTCGATCCGCGCCTACCAGCGCTCGATCTGAGAGGTCACCGCCCAGACGACGCCGTGCGCCGTGCCGGCGTGCCGGGAGGGGATCAGGCCAGCGCGTCCACGAGCGGGCGGAACTTCACACGCGTCTCGAGCAGCTCGGTCTCGGGATCGCTCCCCGCAACGATGCCCGCCCCCGCATAGGCGGTGACGCCTATCGCGTCGCCCACCCCGGCGGTGAACTGCGCGCAGCGCAGCGCGATCGCCCATTCGCCGTTGCCCGCGGCATCCACCCATCCCACGGGGCCTGCGTAGCGCCCGCGGTCGAAGGGCTCGAGCTCCCGGATGGCGCGGAGGGCCGCATCCGTCGGGGTCCCCGCCACGGCGGCGGTCGGGTGCAGCGCACCGACCAGGTCGAGGGCCGAGGCGGCATCCGCCAGCTCGGCTTCGATGTCGGTGGCGAGGTGGAAGAGGTTCGGCAGCTTCAGCAGGAAGGGCTGCTCGCTCACCGCGAGGGCGCGGGTGTGCGGGCGGAGAGCGGTGAGCACGCTCTGCACCGCGTACTGGTGCTCGTCGAGATCCTTAGTGCTCGTGGCGAGAATCGCGGATGCGGCGGTGTCGGCATCCGCATCCGCCCCGCGCCCGATCGTGCCGGCGAGCACGCGGGCAGTGACGGTGCCGCCCCGCACGGTCACGAGCGTCTCGGGACTCGCCCCGATCAGGCCGTCGACGGCGAAGCTCCAGGTGTCGGGGTAGCCGGTGGCGAGGCTGCGGACGAGACGCCGCAGGTCGGCACCCTCGGGAACCGTGCCGACGAGATCACGGGCGAGCACGACCTTGCCCACCTCACCCGCGGCGATCATCGCCAGCGCGCGACCGACGGCATCCTGATAGCGCTCAGGCGTCTGCGCGCCAGGACCGACGGTGCCTGACCAGTGCGGGCCGTACTCGCGGGGCTCGGGGTCATCGATGCTCTCACCGATTCGCGTCACCCAGGACCGCCCGCGGTGACGGCCGAGGATCACCGAGGGCACGAGCAGGGTGCTGTCAGCGGAGGATCTCTCGTCGAACACGAGGGCGCCGAAGGCGACGAGGCCGGTGCCGGGAAGGTCCACCGGATCGTCGATCTCGGCATCGGCGGTAAGGGCGCGCCACTGCTCGGCGAGCAGGGGCGTGCGCGCGGCATTCTTCGCCTGCGCGGGCACGCGCAGGCTCGCGGCGAGCTGCGCCCCCGCGGCGACGATGCCGTCGCCGCGCCGGAGCCAGGCAAGTGGGCGATCCGGGTCGGCGTAGGCGAGAAGGTCCTCGACGGGACCGACCTCGCGGGTCCGGATGACCAGTCTGCTCACCTGGCCAGCCTAGCCGCGGGCGATGCGGCAGAATGGCACGGGTGAGCACCTCGCGTCCGGAGCCGGGAACCCGCATCCTCTTCCGCTGGCGCAAGTGGGACGGCTCGCCGCATTGGGAGCACGAGTGCGTCTATCTCGGCGCGGACGAGTGGGGCGACTGGGTGGGGCAGCCGACCGGCTGGCGCAGCACCCGCCCGGGCCGCTCCCTGGTCGCGGAGGGTCCGAACGTCACGCTCATCCCGCTCTCAGGCGACCATGCCGCCACGATCCTCCGTGACCATCCGCGGCAGATGCGCATCTACATCGACATCGCCTGGGATGTCGGCTGGAGCGACGATCCCCTGCTCGTACTCGGCATCGACATGGACCTCGACGTCGTGCGCGCCGACGACGGCCGCGGTGTCTGGATCGATGACCGCGACGAGTGGGAGGAGCATCGCGCGACTCTCGGCTATCCCGCCGAGGTCGTACGGACCCTGGAGGCGCTCGCCCTGCGCCTGGAGGCAGAGGTCCGCGCCGCGCAGCCACCCTTCGACGCCGCGACGGGGGATGCCTGGCTCGACCGGCTGGAGGCCCTGGGGCTCGATCGCTGAGCCGCCCCGCACAGCGCCCGCACCGGCCCGCCTACACTGGGAGGGGTGACCCCCCTTGAGCCGCGCCGCGCCGACCTCGGCAAGGATCCCGCGCGCGTGAGCGGCATGTTCGACCAGGTCGCCCCGCGCTACGACCGCACGAACACCGTGCTGAGCATCGGCAACGACCAGCTCTGGCGGGCCGCGATGGTGCGCGCGGTCGCGCCGCGCCGGGGCGAGCGTATCCTCGATCTTGCCGCGGGCACGGCCGTGTCATCCGCCGCTCTCGCCAAGAGCGGGGCGGACGTCGTCGCCGCCGACTTCTCGCCCGGGATGCTGGCCGAGGGTCGCCGCCGGCACGGGCACATGAGCAACCTCGACTTCGTGCTGGCCGATGCCACTGACCTGCCCTTCGCGGCGGACGAGTTCGACGCGGCGACGATGTCGTTCGGCCTGCGCAACGTGAACCAGCCCGAAAAGGCGCTCACCGAGCTTCTGCGCGTGACCCGGCCTGGCGGGCGGCTCGTCATCTGCGAGTTCTCCACGCCGCCGAATCGTGCCTTTCGCAGCCTCTATCGCTTCTACAACGACCGCATTCTGCCGGTCGTCGCGCGCAGAGTGTCGTCGAACGCGGATGCCTACGACTACCTGAACGAATCCATCCGCGACTGGCCCGATCAGAGGCGTTTGTCGGCGATGATCCGTGCGGCGGGCTGGACGGATGTGGCCTACCGCAACCTCTCCTTCGGTATCGTGGCCCTGCACCGGGCAACCAGACCTGCCCGCTGAGCGGCGCGCGCGTCCCACTAGGCTTGAGAGCGTGACTTCGAGCCCCGCGCCCTCGGGTTCGCGACTGGCGAGCCGCTTCGGCTTCAGCGACCGCGTCTTCGCGGGACCTGCGGCCCGGCGTCTTGCTCGCGAGGTCGAGGCGGGGCTCGACCGCGTCGAGGCGAGGATCGCCGACGAGCTGCGCGTGGCCGATCCGGTGGCCGATGCCGCCAGCCGTTACCTCTACGAGGCCGGCGGCAAGCGCGTGCGTCCGGTACTGGCGCTGCTGACCGCGCAACTCGGCGAGGGTGCCACGGATCCCGTGGTCGACGTCGCCGCCGCCCTCGAACTGACTCACCTCGGCTCCCTCTACCACGACGACGTCATGGATTCCGCCGACCGCCGCCGGGGGGTTCCCGCCGCGCACGCGGTGTGGGGCAACAGCGTCGCGATCCTGACCGGCGACATCCTGTTCTCTCGCGCAAGCCAGATCATGGCACGCCAGGGCGAGCGGGCGATCCGCCTGCAGGCTGCCACCTTCGAGCGACTGGTGATGGGGCAGCTGCACGAGACGGTGGGGCCTCAGCCGGACGACGATCCGATCGCCTTCTACCTCCAGGTGCTCGCCGACAAGACCGGCTCGCTCATTGCCATGGCGACTCGGGCCGGCGTGGTGTTCTCGAACGCCCCCGAGGAATACGAGGAGCCGCTGCGTGCCTATGGCGAGAAGGTCGGCGTGGCCTTCCAGCTTCTCGACGACGTGCTGGATCTCTCGGACAGCCCGACCGACACCGGCAAGGTTCCCGGCACCGACCTCATCCAGGGCGTGCCGACGATGCCGTACCTGTTGCTGCGCGCGGGTCAGGATGCTGCTGCCGCCGTCCTTGCCGACCGCATCGACGAGGGGGTGGCGCTGATCGCCGACGGTGCGGAGGCGACGCTGCTCGCCGAACCTCTTGCCGAGCTCCGCGAACACGAGGTCACGACGCAGACCATGGCCCTCGTCCGCACCTGGACGCAGGAGGCGATCGCGGCGCTGGAGCCGGTCGCCCCAGGCCCCGTGCGCGAGGCGCTCACCCGCTTCGCCGAGACGCTCGCGGACCGCAGCCACTGAGCACACACCGAGAGGAACCCATGACGAAGCTGAGGCTCGCCATCGTCGGGGCAGGACCGGCAGGCATCTACGCCGCCGACATCCTGCTCAAGGCGGAGCGCAAGTTCGACGTCTCGATCGACCTCTTCGAGCAGCTCCCCGCACCGTACGGGCTGGTGCGCTACGGCGTCGCCGCGGACCATCAGGGCACGAAGGCC
>CAZHML010000010.1:0-6259 GCA_964533745.1 uncultured Microbacterium sp. | reverse complement strand
AGCGAAACATGAGCAACATGCGACTGGCCGTCGTCGGGGCGGGCCCCGCAGGCATCTACGCAGCCGATCTGCTGATCAAGGCCGAACGCGACTTCGAGGTCGAGATCGACCTCTTCGAACAGCTCCCCGCCCCCTACGGTCTCGTGCGTTACGGCGTCGCCCCCGACCATCCGCGCATCAAGGGGATCATCACGGCTCTGCGCGATGTGCTCGACCGCGGCGACATCCGCATCTTCGGCAACGTGCGCTTCGGGCAGGACATCACGCTCGACGACCTCAAGCGTCACTACAACGCGGTGATCTTCGCGACCGGCGCGGTTCGGGATGCCGGGCTCGACATCCCGGGGATCGACGCGCTGGGCTCGTACGGTGCCGCCGACTTCGTGAGCTGGTTCGACGGGCATCCCGACGTGCCGCGCGAGTGGCCCCTGGATGCCGCGTCTGTCGCCGTCGTCGGCAACGGCAACGTCGCCCTCGACGTCTCGCGCATGCTCGCCAAGCACGCCGAGGATCTGCTCGTCACCGAGGTGCCGCAGAACGTCTTCGAGGGACTGAGGGCCAGCGCTGTGACCGACGTCCACATCTTCGGACGCCGAGGCCCCGCGCAGGTGAAGTTCACGCCGCTCGAGCTGCGCGAACTCGGGGAGCTGGGCGATGTCGACATCGTCGTCTACGACGAGGACTTCGACTACGACGAGGCCTCGAAGGCGGCGGTGGCCAGCAACAAGCAGGTCATGGTGATCGACCGGATCCTTCAGTCCTGGCGCGAACGGCCCTCTGCGAACGGGGCGGGCGGGGAGGCTTCGCGCCGCCTGCACCTGCATTTCTGGTCGCGCCCGGTCGAGGTGAAGGCGGATGCCGAGGGTCGCATCAGCGCGCTCGTCTACGAGCGCACGCAGCCCGACGGCGAGGGCGGCGCGGTCGGCACCGGCGAGCTGCGGGAGCTGACGATCCAGGCGCTCTACCGCGCGGTCGGCTACTTCGGCTCGCCCCTGCCCGGCGTGCCCTTCGACAAGCGGCACGGCGTCATCCCGAACCGCGAGGGCCGGGCGCTCGCGAAGGACTCGAACGAGCGCGTTCCCGGGATCTACGCGACCGGGTGGATCAAGCGAGGTCCAGTGGGCCTGATCGGCCACACCAAGTCGGATGCCATGGAGACCGTGCGCAATCTCATCAACGACCAGGGCTCCTGGTGGCAGCCGGAGGATCCCTCCGAGGAGGCGATCCCGGCGCTTCTAGCCGAGCGCGGCGTCGCCTGGACCGATCTGGACGGCTGGCACCGCCTCGACGAGCACGAGATCGCCCTCGGCGAGCCCGAGGGCCGCGCCCGCGTCAAGGTCGTCCCGCGCGAGGACATGGTGCGCATCTCGCGCGGCGAGGACTGACATCCGCCCGCCGCCCGTTTGCAGGTGGCGTAGTGCTCGTTCTCTCACGCGAGAACAGGCGAACACGTCAGAACAGGCGCATCCATCAGCCGAAACTGCCTGTTTTCGCGTGTTGCCTGCGCTCGCGCGCTACCGGTAGTTCACGAACTGCAGGTCGACGTCGAGGTCGGCGGCCTTGAGCAGGCGCTGCACCTCCTGCAGGTCGTCGCGGCTCTTGGACTGCACGCGCAGCTCATCACCCTGGATCTGCGACTTCACCGACTTCGGGCCCTCGTCGCGGATGATCTTGGAGATCTTCTTCGCGTTCTCAGAGGAGATCCCATCCCTGAGCGAAGAGACGATCCGGAACTCCTTGCCGCTGGCGACCGGATCGCCCGATTCCAGGCTCTTCAGCGAGATCCCGCGCTTGATGAGCTTGGACTGAAAGACGTCGAGCACCGCCTTCGCGCGCTCGTCGGAGTTCGCGGTGATGACGATCTGCTCACCGCTCCAGGAGATCGAAGCGCCGGTGCCCTTGAAGTCGTAGCGCTGCTCGACCTCTTTGCGGGCCTGGTTCAGTGCGTTGTCGGCCTCTTGATGATCCACTTTCGAGACGATGTCAAAGGAGCTGTCTGCCATCCCGCCAGTGTACTCAGCCCCGCCGAGCTCGTGCAGGCGGGGCGACAACACACCCCTGTACCGTACCGGGCAGATGTCGCCGCGTGTCTTAGCGTGGCGTCATGGCGGCGATCGACGAGCGCAATCGGCCCTTCAGCTGGGTCGTCGGGATCCTGTGCGCCGGCGTGATCGGCATGCTGGTGTACCTGGCCGCACCGATGCTTCCCATGGTGGTCTCGTACGTCGGCAACGCGCTGAACGCCGTCGCTCCCTGAGATCCGCGCGACGCCGCGATCCGCGAGATTCCGCGACCCGAGGTGACATCGCCCCCGTGCGGGGGTACGCTCGCACTGCAGGCTATTGACCAGAGGAGTCCCCATGAGCGACCCCGTAGTTCCCCCCGCATCTGACGCTTCCAGCGACGCCGTCAAGAGCGCCAAGAAGGGCCTCGCCGAAGCCGAGGCTGCCGCGGATGCCACGAAGAAGGCGGCGGCTGACGCGAAGGCCGCGGCAGCCACGAAAGTGACGCCGTCCGAGCCGGTCGCGGCCCCTGACGCCCCCGCACCTCAGCCGATCTTCGTCCAGGCACCAGAGCCCCCGCGCCAGCGCGGCAACCGTGCGACGGCCGCGCTCATCGGGCTGATCGCGGCGGCGTGCTTCGGCATCCTGTACTTCCTTGCCCGCTTCGGCCTGGCGACGCTGGCCCGCACAGTTGACGGCACGGTCCCCGCTCGCGGCTTCGTCGACGCCCTGCTCGCGGATCTCGGCACCTGGAGCTTCTGGGTTCCTGTCGTGGTCTTCTTCCTCGGGTTCTGGCTGCTGGGTGCCGTCATCAACCGGGGTCGCTGGGCGCTCTGGGTGATCTTCGGCCTGCTGGTCGGCCTCGTCGCCTACGTCGGCCACATCCTCGGCGCACTGTTCCAGGCACCGTTCTGGGCACTGTCCTGGTCGCAGGGCTGGCAGGTGGTCCTCGACAACATGTTCGCGCCGCTGGCACTGGCTGCCCTGGTCTTCGGACGCGAGCTGACCATCTGGTTCGGCGCGTGGGTCGCCCGCCGCGGCAAGCACAAGGAAGAGCTCAACGCTGCCGCGCAGCGCGAGTACGAACGCACCCTCGAAGCCGGCCCCGTCCTGTCGAGGTAGAGCCACGAACAGCACGACACCACACCCCCGCGAGCAACCGCCCGCGGGGGTGTCGGCACCTGTGGCGCTGGCGGCGGCGTTCATCCTGTTCGCCGCCCTCGCGATCCTGGCCCTCGGCGTCCTGACCTTCGTTACGGGCCGCGAGATCATCGCCGTGCCCGGGCTCGGCCAGGCACCGGGGGTGTGGGGGATGCTGGCGGCACTCGCCGCCTTCGCCGGCACCCTGTGGACGACGCTGCGCCCGCTGCGTCCGTCCTATGGCCAGGTCGGGATCACCGCCCTCGCGACCCCGCTCGCGCATCTGTTCGTGGTGTGGCTGATCGTGCTGGCCTCGGATGCCGGACTCGTCGCTGCCACCACGGTCGCCGGCAATCTCGTGCGCGGCGGGGCGAGCGTCGTGCTCCTGCTCGTCGCGGGAGTTGCTGCGTGGAGCGGCGTGGCCCTGCGCCGCACCCGCGCGCGAAGCCCGCACTGGCCCTGGGAGCGCGAGGACGACGACGAGGACGCCTGAGCGCCCCGCGCGCCACGGCGGCCCCGGCCTCGCCCCGCCCGTACCCTTGAAGGGTGGAGCGCTCGCTGGAGACACAGGTGGACCAGGCCGTCGCCGCGTGGCTCCGCTGGATCCCGCGCTGGACGCCGGCCACTCACCGCGGCCGGGTGGCTCCTTGCCGGCGGTGCCTGGGATCCCCCGTCCTCTCGGCGGCGGGCATCGGATCCGACGTGCCGCACGGCGTGCAGCACGGTCTTTCGACCCGCATCAAGACCATCGTCGACCAGGCGGTGACCGCCTACACCGCCCAGAACCTGCCGATGCTCCAGCGTGAGCTCGAACAGCAGGCCGCGCACAACCGCGCCCGCGGCTACCGGCCGACCGAGGACCTCGCTCCCGAGTTCGAGGGGATGCCGCTGGATCCGGATCCTGTACCCGGTGCCCCCTTCCTGTTCACCCTGTCGGGCCTTGCCGACGAGGCGTCCGTGGACCTACCGCCCCTCGCGCCCTTGAGCGAGGAGGCGAAGGCGGCGCTGCGCCAGGAAGTGGCCCTGGCCGACGAATACGCGAATCTGGTCGGACGTGAGATCTGCGGCATCCTGCTCCGCCACCGACTTGCGGTGCAGGCAGCGATCACCCAGTACGTCGAGCCGCAGATCGAGGCGATGCTCGCCGAGCTCACCGAGGCGCTGGACTCGCCGTTCGGCCCGGATTCGCGCTGACTCGGCGCTGCCGGGTCGCTTGTGGATAACCTCGACGGCGCGGCGAGGACACCTCCTATGCTCCCGTGAACCAGCATGCGCAGGTGGCCATGCGCAGCAAAACTTTTGTGTTATATGACTCAGGAGTTGTACCATGACGTTGAGATGGAACGTGAATCCGGAGTTTGTCGCAGCATGGTTGATCTCTCTGGACGAAGACTCCTACGAGCAGGTCGTGGCGGCGCTGGAGCTGCTTGCCGAACGCGGCCCTCAGCTGGGGCGACCCCTGGTGGATACGGTGGTCGGCTCACGACACAGGAACATGAAGGAGTTGCGTCCCGGATCCAAGGGACGTTCGGAACTGCGTGTGCTGTTCGCGTTCGACCCCGAACGGCAAGCGATCCTCTTGGTGGCAGGTGACAAGTCTGGTGACTGGAAGAGATGGTATGCGAAGAGCATTCCGTTGGCAGACGAGCGATTCGACAGCCATCTCGAACGGCTGAGGAGACGATGATGGCGAGAACTCTTGAGGAACTGCTGCACGCGCGTCCGGTCGATCGCGACCGGGTGGAGGCCCATAAGAAGCGGATGCTGGAGGAGGTCCGCGCCCACCGTCTGCGCGAGTTGCGCGAGTCAGCCGAACTGACCCAGGTCGAGCTGGCCAGCCGACTCGAGGTGAGTCAGAATCGGGTCTCTCGAATCGAGCAGGGCGACATCGAGCGCACCCAGGTGGACACGCTGCGCCGCTATGTCGAGGCGATCGGCGGGGCGCTGCGGGTCGAGGTCGATCTGGGCGATGAGAGCATCCGGATCGCCTGACAGCCCGGGCATTTGACCCGGGTGCCGCGGGACAGTAAGATCGATCAGGTCTGTGCACGTTTTCGCGTGGCCGGATGCAGGGCACCGGTACTCACCGGATCCGCCCCCACGGCATACCCACCACAACAAGAGCCCGGCCCTTCGTCGTGCTGGTGAGTCTGATGTGAAACCCATCACGCTGTCACCGTGCAGCACAACAAGGAGAGAACGTGCCAACCATTCAGCAGTTGGTTCGCAAGGGACGCAAGCCCAAGGTCAACAAGACCAAGGCGCCTGCCCTGAAGTCGAACCCCCAGCAGGCCGGTGTCTGCACCCGCGTCTATACCACTACCCCGAAGAAGCCGAACTCGGCGATGCGCAAGGTCGCTCGTGTGAAGCTGCGCAACGGCACCGAGGTGACCGCGTACATCCCGGGTGAGGGACACAACCTGCAGGAGCACTCGCTCGTGCTCGTTCGCGGGGGTCGTGTGAAGGACCTCCCCGGCGTCCGCTACAAGATCGTCCGCGGTGCCTTGGACACCCAGGCCGTCAAGAACCGTAAGCAGGCCCGCAGCCGCTACGGCGCGAAGAAGGGTTGAGATAGATGCCTCGCAAGGGTCCCGCCCCCAAGCGCCCCGTGGTCAACGACCCGGTCTACGGCGCCCCCATCGTGACGTCGCTCGTCAACAAGATCCTCGTCGACGGCAAGAAGTCGCTGGCCGAGTCGATCGTCTACGGCGCCCTCCGCGGCGTCGAGGCGAAGTCCGGTCAGGATGCCGTCGCCACCCTCAAGAAGGCGCTCGACAACGTGCGCCCCACCCTTGAGGTCCGCAGCCGTCGCGTCGGCGGCTCGACCTACCAGGTCCCGGTCGAGGTCAAGCCCCACCGTGCAAACACGCTGGCCCTGCGCTGGCTCGTGAGCTACGCGAAGGGTCGCCGCGAGAAGACGATGACCGAGCGCCTCCAGAACGAGATCCTGGATGCCTCCAACGGCCTCGGTGCCGCGGTGAAGCGCCGCGAGGACACCCACAAGATGGCCGAGTCGAACCGCGCGTTCGCACACTACCGCTGGTAACCGCGTTCCGTCTCGCGGCTTCACCGCTCGCTCAACGACCGACAGTTACCGATCGTTGAGCGAGCGAAGC